>DAINQQ010000051.1:3534-28228 GCA_036742645.1 Flavitalea sp. | reverse complement strand
CACCTGAATCGGTTCTGGACGAGCCCGTTAATGAAAGAGTTCTGCGGAAAAGTATGCCAAGGGCTTTCTCTACCTCGGATTGTATCGAATTGGCGTTCTTTTGTACCTGGAATCCAGCGTAGTTGGTTCCTAAATAAGATACTTCAAGAAAGTAACGATTCATAAACAGCAACGAACAGTTTAAGTAATTGAAACGCCCGTGGCTTAGGGCAAGTGGCTGCCAGCTAAATATACAGCATTATTACGGAGACTGAATGAGTTGTGGTGGGTTACATCCGTACCATGGCTTTAAAGCGGTTGATGTAATATTCGTCATCTAGCAATGCAACTAGTTCTCTGAAATTGTTGCTATCGGAAACGTATGGATAGGCGGCATCAAATAATTTGTATTTGCCTTCATCTGTACGGAATAGCGTACTTAAAGATTGTACCTGCCTGGTAGACAAACATTTGACCTTAAATAATTTTCTTGCTTCCGTGACCTGCCCGTCGATGTCCTTTTCTCCCAACATCCTAACCCTTAACTTGTCCAGCTCACTATCACTTGCAAATTGATGGCAATCTGAATTGGTAACAATTACTCCCCCTTTTTCCTTATTATCTCCGGCTGAAGCTTCCGGCACCGGGCTTACCTTCACGGAAGACTGAGTGCTACTTTGATTACGCTTTGTGTCTGTAGTATCCTTGACAACGTTCGAGTTCGAGCCCTTCTTACCGAAGAGTTTTCCGAAAAAACGCTGTGTGCTTGTCTTTTCCTCATCTTCCTGGGCTTTTTTTAGCTTCTCAACTTCTGCGGCGTCTTTATCGCCGCTGCCCTTATTCCGGATGCTTGTTGAGTCAGAAGACTTCTTTTCAACAGTTGTGACCTTTACAGTCGCAGAACTCATCTTTGCCGAATCGCCGGGGGTTTTATCGTTTTTTTTGCCGAAAATCCTACCGAAGAAATTTCCCGAACTATTCGTTTCCTTTTCCTGCTTCTGACTGTCAATCGATGCAATCTCATTCTTCGGAGGTGCTGATTTTTGGTTTACCATTGAAGGTGTATCGACCACTTTACTGTTTTCGACAGTAGTTACAGTGATCGAAGATTCCCTGGGCTTAGATTTTTTCTTGTCAGAGCTATCGGCCGATGCGTTGTTGTCCTTTTTGCCGAAAAGCTTTCCAAAGAATTTGCCGGCACTCGTCTTCTCATCTTCCTTCTTAACCTCGATATCACTCTTATTTTCTTTTTTAGTGTCTTCCCTGGGAATGAGAATTCGTATAGTGTCGGTCTTATCGGATACGGTCATGTCAAAATAAACCAGTTCTATGCCCCGATCTGTTTCGATTTCACTAAACCACACAATTAGAGGTTTTATCGGCGCATCTTTTGTCTCCGCCGCCTGATCATTGGTCACCGATGGGGGTTTGGGGGCATCGACTTTTTTGTCATTGGCGGGAACGGGCAACTCCTTTGAAACCTTATCATTATTATTGGGCGTGTCCTTTTTTTGATTCTCTGGCTGGCCGGCAATTTCAGCTGCGATTGTGTCTGTGCCAGTCTTCCTTGCGCTATCCGACCTCGATGGGACAACCGAGCTGTCGTGTGTTTTCAGGTCCTGAACCGGGGTCGTTTCGGTTTTGGCCAAAAGAGTGTCGTTTCGGGAGGGTTCATCCAACTTAACGGCCACGCGCTGAAGATGCGATGTGTCCTTCTGTAAGGGACTTTCAACTTTGGCCACTTCAGTTTTTATTGCAGTCGTGTCAGATTTTGAAGCGGCTGGATTAGGGCCTGGATTTTCATCACGCTTTGCGCTGCTATTTGAAACGGGTGTATCTGGAATGCTGGTTGCTGAACTCTGTTTGACAGGCTCCACTTTTGCGATGGAAGTGTAAAGCACTGCTGAATCATTTACCAATCCCGCCATCAAAGTCGAAAAAACATCTTTTTTTTTGACCTCGCCGTATGAAATCGCCTGTTTTTTTGATTCGGTTTGCTGGGCCTTTATCAGTTGAAGCGTTTGCAAATTAAACAGCGCCCATCCCTCGCCCATATTCTTTAATTGATAGCCCCCATCTTTTCTGTTAATTCGAACCTGAAAAACCTGTTCGGGGAACTGGTTTTTTGGAAAGCCTATGGTAAGTGTATACAGTGTGTCTCTCAAGCCGGGAATAATTAGATGCCCTGCTGCAGATGAGCTTAAGGTTTTTCCTTCACTCTGAACATAGAATGCCTGATTGTTTTCGGATTGAATAAACAAAAAATAGTCAGTCTGAGCTTGTAGTGCAAGTGTAAGTACCAGGAAATTCCCGAGGATCAGAAGTTTTTTCATGAGGCATCTCTAATTGAAGCAAATCTACTTATTTGATTTCGCTCCCCCGCCACTTGTGTATTTTTTAGTAAATATTAAGGTATCTCAAAGTTATCTTTACACGAATTAAAACTTAATGATGAAAAAGCTCCTATTAGTTTTGTTTGCCCTTATTTCCCTTCACTTATATGCCCAGGAGGAACAGGATGAAGCTCAAGACACTTCCTGGACGAAAGTCTATCGCGAAACGCCCGCCTTAGTCAATGATTTAGTGCATACAAAGCTCGACGTGAAATTTGACTATGATAAAGCCTATATGTATGGAAAAGCCTGGATAACATTAAAACCGCATTTTTATCCTACCGATTCATTGGCTCTGGATGCTAAAGGAATGGATATCAAAAAGGTCGCAATTATAAAAGGCAGTACACCGACGAACTTGAAATACGATTATGACGGAATGATTCTCAATATCAAACTCGATAAAACATATAAAGGCGGAGAGAACTATACGATCTTCATAGATTATACTTCCAAACCCAATGAATATACCGGAAAAGGAAGCGCCGCAATTACCGAGGCAAAGGGTTTGTATTTTATCAACCCGAAGGGAGAAGAAAAAGATAAACCCACCCAGATTTGGACCCAGGGTGAAACGGAAGCCACCTCGGTATGGTGCCCTATTATAGACAAACCAAACCAGAAGACTACTGAGGAAATTTCCATGACCGTTCCGGATAAATATGTAACTCTTTCAAACGGTAAGCTTGCTGGTCAAAAGAAAAACACCGATGGAACGAGGACAGACACATGGAAAATGGACCAGCCTCATGCACCTTATCTATTTTTCATGGGCGTTGGCGACTATGCCGTGGTTAAGGATACCTATAAAGGAAAGGAAGTTAGTTATTATGTGGAGAAAGAATACGCACCCGTTGCACGGAAGATTTTTGGAAATACTCCTGAAATGATCGCGTTTTTTTCAAAGGTATTGGGAGTTGAGTACCCATGGGTGAAGTATGCACAGATGACCGCCCGGGATTATGTGAGCGGCGCTATGGAAAACACAACCGCTACTTTGCACCAGGAAAGTGCACAGCAGGATGCACGTGAGCTTGTTGATGGAAATGGCTGGGAGAGTACCATTGCCCATGAGTTGTTCCACCAATGGTTTGGTGACCTTGTAACCACGGAAAGTTGGAGTAATATTACTGTGAACGAGTCATTTGCCAATTACAGCGAAACTCTATGGGATGAATATAAATATGGCAAGGACGCCGGAGCATCACAAAACTATAGTGATATGCAGGGTTACCTGCAAAGCCAAAGTGAAAAAAAGGATTTGGTGCGTCACTATTATAATGACAAGGAAGCGGTGTTCGACGCCGTGAGCTATAACAAGGGTGGCCGGATACTACATATGTTACGTAATTATGTTGGCGACAGCGCCTTCTTCAAGTCGCTTAACCTGTATCTTACCGCCAACAAATATAAATCCGCAGAAGCCCATCAATTAAGACTTGCATTTGAAGAAGTAACCGGAAAAGATCTCAACTGGTTCTGGAACCAATGGTATTTCGGTGCCGGCCACCCGAAGCTGACAATAGACTACGTTTATGAGGACAATGCTAAAAAAGTTAAGGTGATCGTGAAGCAAACGCAAACGGGGGATAAGATTTTTAGATTGCCCGTAACTATCGACATATATAATGGCAGCACCAAAAAACGTAACCAGGTTTGGACACAAAACAAGACAGATACGTTTACTTTCAGCTACAGCTCAAGGCCGGATCTTGTCAACGTAGACGCGGATAAGATACTGTTGGCTGAAAAGAGAGATAATAAAACACTTGAGAACTTCATCCATCAATACAAGTATGCTGGTAACTATCTTGATCGTCGCGAGGCCATCGATGCCGCCTCAAAGAAACAGGACGATCCGAAGGCTCTCGAGTTGATGAAGACCGCAATGAAAGATAAATACTATGGTTTGAGAGGTTTCACCGTGAGCAAGCTGGATATGAAGAAAGAACATGTGAGAAAAGAAGTTGAACCCATTCTGGCTGATCTTGCAAGAAACGATGCAAAGTCAACCGTAAGGGCAACGGCCATTGGTCTTTTAGGAAATTATGACAACCCAGAGTACAAGGCCATCTTTGTGAAAGGGCTGAATGATTCATCATATACTGTTTCAGGTAATGCCCTGGAGGCTCTATCGAAAGTTGACAGTGCTCTCGCTATTAAAGAAGCCAAAAGACTAGGCGGTGTTGAAGCAAAAGGAAAGTTAGTAGAATCGATCACAAAAGTGATGATTAACTCTGGAGATGAGAGTGGT
Organism: Flavitalea sp.; assembly: GCA_036742645.1. Lineage (GTDB taxonomy): Bacteria > Bacteroidota > Bacteroidia > Chitinophagales > Chitinophagaceae > Flavitalea. The sequence continues at coordinate 23,602 of DAINQQ010000051.1, read as the reverse complement.
TTCGAAGTTATCGCAAGCGCTTTTGACAAAATGCCTTTCTCGCAAGCTAAGTTCAACCTCGTGCAACCATTTTCTGAGTTCCTCGCTACGGTAACGAACACGAAAAACTTCAAGGACGGCGTGGATATGATTGTAGATTTTCGCACCGCATTGGAGCCTTATGGAGGTGCTCCAGTCATTAATAATTTTTTGAACGGCGTGATTACAAAAAAGGCATCTGCAATGTCTGTCGCGTCCGACAAATCGAACCTGCAAGAACAAATTGATTATGTCAAGGCAAAAGTGGGTGAAGAGAAGAAGGGATTTTGAATAGAATCTCATCGGTGAAAAATAAAAGAGCGTTTACAAGTCGGCGAAAAACCACATGGACTAAAAAGACAAATAAGAAAAAGAGCGATCGCCCAGCGGGCGGATCGCTCTTTTCATATATTCCAGCATGTTTCAATGCTTGATATTTCTACCAACTTCCGCCTGAACCACCGCCGCCAAAGCCGCCTCCGCCGAAGCCACCGAAACCACCGCCTCCGCCTCCGCCGGACCAACCTCCTCCTCCACCGCTGTCCCACCCGCGCCCGAGCATAGAACCGAGAATTGTTGGACCCACAAGTCCGCGATAGCCCCTACGACTCATAAAGCCACCACCACCGCCGCCTCGCCTGTTAATATTTGACAAAATAAAAATTATGATTATAAAGGCGAAAATTATACCCCCAATGCTTTTTCCTCCTTTGCCTTTGTTTCCATACCCGGCCGGGGCTTTGTACTCACCTGCAGCGGCTTTAATAATTGCGTCTGTTGTTTGGTTGAATGCGTCAAAAAAATCACCAGCCCGAAGATTAGGTATAAGGAATTCCTGGGCTATTGCGTTGGTTGTTATTGCCGGTAACGCGCCCTCCAAGCCATATCCTGTTGCAATAAAGTATTTCCTCTTGTCGTCCTCCTCCTTCCCATCGCTAACCAATATAACTACACCATTGTCGAATTTAGCTTGTCCCCCAACGCCCCAGTACTGACCGATCTCGGTTGCATATTGATCTTCTGCATAACCCTGCAGTGTGTGTACCGTTACTATTAATATCTGATTGGAGGTTGAATCATTATATGCAACCAGTTTTCGTTCCAATTCATTTTCGTCAGCCTCCGACAGGAGATTTGCATAATCATTTACAAGTCGCGGGGGATTGGGTTTGGGAGGAAGTTTATTGTGGGGAACAATCTGACCATATGAAACAATGCTATTTATGAGAAGCATAGCAACTGTAAAAAAAAACCCTATTACTTTTCGAGAAATTACTCCCTTTTGTTGCATGATCGGTTTTGAAATTATTTGCCGAATACTATATCGTCCGGCAACTCATTTTTGTCTGTTGAACTTACGTATGGAAAATTTGTTTTTAGTGCCATACCAATATCTTCCACTATAGCAATAATTCCTTCAACATATTCTTTAAGCTGGAAATGCTTCAACATTCTAACAACCTCGTCATCCCAAAACTTTGAACCTACTCGCTGGTGAATCCCTTCGTCGCCGATGATAGCCAACTGATGATCTCTAATTGCAACATAAATCAAAACGCCGTTGCGTTCAACTGTATGATCCATTTTTAAACCCCAAAAAATTTCCGTTGCCCTATCGACAGGATCTATATACCTGCAGCGGCTTTCTACAAACAACCGTATTTCACCACTCGTTTGCATTTCTGCGACGCGGATCGCATCTATGATCCGCGCCCGTTCCTGCGGCGAAAAGAAATCTTTTCTTTTAAATATTGATAACATCAAATAGTTTTATTTCGATGTATCAGTTCTGGGAGTACCGAAATCAACATTTGGCGTGGTCTGCTCTGCCGCAGTTGCTTCAAAATAGGGTCTTGCCTGGAAGCCTAAGAGCCCGGCATATAAAGTATTCGGAAAATTGGTCACCGAAGTATTGTAATTTTTTACAACCTCATTAAAACGGCTCCTTTCAGTAGCAATCTTATTTTCCGTACTTGAAAGCTCCACCTGTAGATTCTGAAAATTTTGAGTCGCTTTCAGATCGGGATATCTTTCAACGGTGACTAGTAAACGGCTTAATGCACTGCTTACTTCGCCCTGAGCAGCCTGGAATTGCTGCATTTTTTCCGGAGTCATGTTATTCGGATCGACAGTTACCTGAGTTGCCTTAGCACGTGCCTCAATAACACGGGTTAAAGTTTCCTGTTCAAAATTTGCCGCGCCCTTCACCGTATTTACAAGATTGGGAATAAGGTCTGAACGACGCTTGTATTGATTTTGTACATTGCTCCATGATTCGTTCACCTGCTGACGTAATGTATTCATAGAATTATAACTACCACATCCGCAGCCTCCGAGAATCAAGATTAAAACGATAACAACTATTAAAATTAAATTGCGGGATTTCATTTCCTTAAATTTTTAATTACTGATAAAATTAATGTATTTGAATTTCTACCAAGTTAAATTTTGAAAGCCTGTACACTGTCGATGAACCCAAAATTGCGTATATCCTATCATGAACTATCGTTTGTATCCAAATACTATAAAATTCAGGCCATGAGAAACAAACTGTTTTCATTTCCCTTCCTGATTCTGATCTTATTTTCAGCTTGTAAGAAGAATGAAAAAAATAATGCCATCCCGACCGGTGCTATAGATATTGACGTGAGGGTTCTCACCCGAAATCTTTCTTTTCCATGGGAAATCATCTGGGGACCAGATAACATGATCTGGATGACTGAACGCGGTGGCAGAGTTAGTAAAGTGAATCCTGCAAATGGAGACGTGATACCATTGTTGACTATTCCAGATGTGAAGTCGCAGGGAGAAGGCGGACTGCTTGGTATGGCTTTACACCCGGATTTCAATGCAACGCCACACGTTTTCGTGGCATACAACTATGACCGCAGTGGTGATTATCGTGAGAAAATAGTAAGATATACTTATACTGGAAATACACTTACAAATCCTCAAACCATATTTGACAACATCGATGCAGCGGGTATCCACAACGGTTGCCGCCTGCTGATAATTGATCAAAAGTTATATGTCACCACAGGTGATGCTGCAGATCAATCGCTACCGCAAAAAACTACCTCAGTGAACGGAAAAATATTAAGACTAAACCTTGACGGTACCATCCCTTCTGATAACCCAATACCCGGCAGCCCTGTTTGGACGTATGGACATCGAAACGCCCAGGGACTCGTTTTTGCGAACGGCATTCTCTATAGCTCCGAGCACGGTCCTGACACAGATGACGAAATCAATGTCATTGAGAAAGGGAAAAATTTCGGTTGGCCTGATGTTAAAGGATTTTGCAATACGGGCAGCGAACAAAGTTTTTGTTCAGCAAACAATGTAAAGGAACCAATCCAGGCATGGTCACCTACAATTGCCGTATGCGGATTAGATTATTACAACCATAACCTGATTGCAGGCTGGAAGAATTCGCTATTACTCTGCACACTTCGTGGAAGCCGTCTTGTACAACTACAATTGAACGACTCACACACAGCCGTTACCTCAAGCAGCGAATACCTGCGAGATGATTATGGAAGATTAAGAGATATTTGTATTTCGCCTGATGGAAAGGTGTATGTGTGCACGAATAACGGGAATGATTCAATTTTGTGTATCACGAATTATCACTAATTGGAGCTAATTAACGCGAAATGTTTTTGTTAACGCGAATGTTTTTGCGGATTCAGTCCTTTCCTTTGCGTATTCGCCTCTTGGAGCGAAAAATTTATTGAAATGACTTTGCTAAATTTTCAATCTCCGCGTTGCTAAGCCTTTTATTTCCTGATGCGATTACAACCCGGTAACGGAATGTTACGGATTGGTTTTTTTGTAACGTTAGATTAAGACTGTCTTTTCCGTTGCTGAACACTTTTTGTCCAAGAGGATTGGCAGCGAACAAGCCATATCCCCGCGCATGCCAGTAAGTTGGATAACCAGGATTGTTGGGATGATCGATGATCCCGATGCTGATTTCAGAATTATTTTTTGTTCCGTACAACAGGCACCATCTGCCTCTTGTTCCCCAGGCACTATCTCCCTGTTTGCCTTCGCTCGTAAGATAGTTGCCCGTACTCCTGACATCTGCTTTTACATTGGTAACATTATTTTTGTCGTCTTTGAACGATGCATCCTGTTTTGACGGAATCTGAAGTTCAGGTATCACGCGAAGCCCTAAAAAACCGTCCTTTACATCGGGAAATGTCACTGTATCCATTACGGCTGTGAGTGTAGTCACCCGGTCGATAATCCTATAATTCTTGTCTGTAGAAAATGTGAAATGCGTGATTTCTTTTAGTAAGACATTTTTTTTCTGATCGTGCCAACTGCTGCTGACCTTTAATTCCCCTTTTTGTCCCGATTTCATTTCGAGTATTGAGTCGACTCTTATCCAGCCGTATAAGTGCTTTCGATCCGCTTTGATATTATAGGAATTGTTCCAAAAATCCAGTCCGTTGACTTTTTCATAGTTGAGCCACAGCCCGAGATGATGTGGATGATCCGTGGGATCACCCGGCTGCGGATTCACAGGGAACCCTCTTGTGATTTTTTGTCCGTCCGGAGCGTAGATGGGATAGAGCGTATATTTTTCTAAGCTGTCAGGATAAATAAATTCGGTAAATGGTTTCCCACTAACAGCTATAGTGATCTTCTTCTGATTGGCTGACTTCGTAACTTCTATTACATTTCCTTTTGCCTGTGCCTGCACGCAGGAACAGTTACACAACACAACAAGCAAATTCAAAAATAGCAGATAATTTCGCATGGTCGAGTTTATTGAATAAAAAGCTAAAATGATGTACTTATCTCTCGACCCTAATTTATAACTTTAAGTTGTCCCGCTTCGATAAAAAAATATATTTTTCTGACTGCGTTTACGATGCATTATTGTGAACAACCATTTTAAAAAAATTTACATGACCAACTCCAGAAGAGATTTCATTAAACGAACTTCAATGGCCGGTGTCGCTACCTATATGGGAACACTTGGCATGAGTGCGAAGAGCTACGGCCGAATCATCGGTGCAAATGATCGCGTGAATGTAGGCGTACTCGGATTTTCCGACCGGTTTAAAGATGCATTACTTCCTTCATTCCTCGACGCTTATAAAACAACCGATTTTGATATTATCGGGGTTTCGGATATCTGGAAAAAAAGAAGAGAGGAGGGCCAGGGAATTCTTAAGCAAAAGCTCGATCACGATATCACTCCCTATAGGAATAACGATGAATTGTTAGCTAATAAGGACATCGATGCCGTATTCATCGCTACCTCCGATTTTCAGCACGCCACCCATACCATCGAAGCCGTAAAAGCAGGAAAGGATACATATACAGAAAAGCCGCTTGCAGAAACGATGGAGGATAACCGGGCTGTACTGAAAGCGGTAAAAGACACCGGGAAAATTGTTCAGATCGGATCACAACGGCGTAGTGGTGCGAATTATAAAGCTGCGGCCGATTTTATCAAAGAAGGAAAGTTTGGACCGATTGTAATGGTTGAACTAACGTGGAATGTTAACCAGCCAGGCCGTTGGAGAAGGCCAGAACTGGTGGCTCAATTGAAAGAAGAAGATACAGACTGGAAGAGATTCTTAATTAACAGACCTAACGAACCGTTCAACGCCAGGAAGCATCTTGAATACCGTTTGTTCTGGCCGTATTCTTCCGGTATTCCCGGTCAGTGGATGAGCCATCAAATAGATACGGTGCACTGGTTTTCCGGTTTGCCACATCCGCGGAGTGTATCCGCAAATGGCGGAATTTATGTATGGAAAGACGGAAGAAAAAACGCAGACACACTGACTGCTGTATTTGATTACGGACCACTCGATGATATGTCGACAGGTTTCCAGGTGATGTTCACTTCAAGACAGACCAATTCAGCTGGCGATGTTAAAGAGATTTATTACTCAAATGGAGGAACATTGAACTTAGATACAAATAAAATTACACCGGATGGCGGATTAGCTGAAAGGCATGCCAAGGCGATGGGTATGGAAGCAAACCTCTTACCTGAATTGTCACTCAAACAGCTCGCCGAAAAGGTTTCAACCGAAGCGTCAACAGGTGGAGACACCCTTACAAAGGCGCACGTGCGTAACTGGATGGATTGTGTCAGAAGTCGTAAACAACCTAATGCTCCTGTAGAAGCGGGATATAATCATTCCATCGCAACTATGATGACCAATGCAGCGTATCGTACAGGGCAAAAGGTTACTTTCAATGCAAAGACACAAGAGGTAATGGCTGGAGATAAAGTTTTTAAGTACTAGCTTGATGTGATGATGTGATGATTAGCCGATCAGCCGATTAAGGTACTCTTCTCAAAATAAAAAAGCATTATGATTTCGTCATAATGCTTTTTTATTTTGCACAACCTGTTATGTTTTTGCACAACCTGTTATGTTGGAGATATCGCGCAAAGACGAGAACGCGCCAAAGGTCAATCCGTGCTAATCCGTGGAATCCGTGGCAACAATTCTTCTCGTCAATAGAAACGATGGATTAGTCTCTTACTGCAGCGATACCTGGCAACTCTTTTCCTTCGAAGTATTCGAGCATGGCACCTCCGCCGGTAGAAACATAACTAACCAGGTCGTTATAACCGAACTGATTTACTGCTGCCACCGAATCTCCTCCGCCAACGAGCGAAAATGCGGCTTTTTCAGTAGCTGCCGCAATCGCTTTTGCAACTGCTTTTGTGCCCGACTGAAATTTTTCCATTTCAAAAACGCCCATCGGCCCGTTCCATAAAATGGTTCGAGATTGTAAAATCACTTCAGTAAATTTCTTGATTGCGTGGGGGCCTATATCGAGACCCATCCAGCCGGCCGGGATCGACATATTATCGGCAATTTTTGTATTGGCGTTCGCGTCGAATTTATCTGCGATAACGCTATCTTTTGGAAGATGAATTTTTACACCTTTCGAATCGGCCTTCGTTATTAACTCCTTTGCCGTATTAATCCGGTCTGCTTCAACCAATGAATTTCCCACGTCGCCTCCCATCGCCTTGAAGAAAGTATATGCCATCCCGCCGCCAATGATAATGTGGTCTGCTCTCTCCAGGAGATTTTCAATAATGAGGATCTTATCCGACACTTTTGCCCCTCCCAGAATTGCGGTAAAAGGCTTTTGCGACTTATGCAAAACTTTTTCAGCGCTTTCTACTTCCCCTTCCATCAGCAAACCAAACATCTTTTTATCCGCAGGAAAAAATTTCGCGATTACAGCAGTTGATGCATGCGCCCTGTGTGCCGTTCCAAATGCATCGTTTACGTATACATCTCCCAGTGAGGCAAGTTTTTGCGCGAAGCCTTCATCGCCTTTTTCTTCTTCTTTATAGAAACGGAGGTTTTCCAGGAGCAGCACATCTCCTTCTTTCATGGAATTTGATAACTCGTGCGCCCTGGCGCCAATACAGTCGTCCCCGAACAAAATATCTTTATTCAGCAACGAACCCAGGTGTTTTACGAGGTGCTTCAACGAATATTTTTCAGAAGGACCCTCCTTAGGTCTTCCAAAATGACTCATCAGGATGACTTTGCCACCGTCGTTAATTATTTTTTGGATAGTAGGAATAGTAGCCGTGATACGGGTATCATCGGTGATTTCATATTTGTCATTCAAAGGAACATTAAAATCAACCCGAACCAACACTTTCTTACCCTTGAAATTGTGACTCGCAAATTCTGACATAGCAACTAGTTTAAAGTAATACCTATTGAAAGATCGATTGGTTTAAGATCAATAGCCTGACATTTCTTATAGAAGTCTGGCGTAATATTTTTATGCCACATAAGCCTGAAATCTCTATATGCGGGACTGTTTAGACACGACATTAATGAACTCTCATATACATTCCCAAAATTTAGCTCCATAGGGAATGGTTTAGCACAACAGGGAGTAGGCCATCCATCCCAACTTATGTAAAAATGATTCCATAGGAGATGACATTTTTTGAATTCGTTTTTGGTTTTTACATCCCAGATCGAAAGCTCAACATTTTCCACGTCCGTGGAAACTTGAAAGGCTTGTTCTAACCCGCTAATGAAGCTGTCGGAGGAAAAAAAATCATAATAGGAACTGTTGGATGCGGTAATAGAGGCAAGATTGACTGGCGTAATATTTACAAATTGTACTTTCATTTCGGACGCAAGTCGCACCACATGCTTCGACGCATACTTAAAAAAATTCACGCCCTTGGGAAGGCGCCTTAGGCGATTATAAATTTTCCTTAGCCGTCTTGCATTGACCTTGTAAGACATTGTAAAAGATTTGCTATCATACTTCCATAACTTACCTTATCGGTGCAAGTTCCTCCGTTCACTTTATGAACACACGATCTGAAGCAATCTCCCTACTTCGTAATCAGCCGGGCGAAATAATCAACCGTTCTGACCAACTGACTAACGTAGCTCATTTCATTATCATACCAACTAACCGTTTTTACCAGTTGTTGATCACCCACCTGCAAAACTTTTGTTTGAGTTCCATCAAACAATGAGCCATACCTGATACCGATCACATCACTGCTCACAATTTCATCTTCGGTATAGCCAAAGCTTTCATTCGTGGCGGCTTTCATAGCACCATTTACTTCGTCTACGGAAACTTTTTTACCGAGAACAGTTGTCAACTCGGTCAATGATCCTGTAAGCGTTGGTACACGTTGTGCCGTACCGTCGAGTTTGCCCTTGAGATTAGGCAAAACAAGACCGATCGCTTTAGCAGCACCGGTACTATTGGGAACTATATTTTCAGCAGCAGCTCTCGCTCTGCGAAGATCACCTTTGGCATGAGGAGCATCCTGTGTATTTTGGTCGTTGGTATATGCATGAACCGTGAGCATCAACCCAGCTTTGATACCGAAGGTGTCGTCGAGTACTTTCGCCATCGGAGCGAGACAGTTGGTGGTACATGAAGCGCAACTAATAATCGTTTCGCTACCATCGAGGATTTCATGGTTCACATTAAAAACAATTGTTTTCAAATCGCCTGTTGCGGGCGCAGATATGACTACTCTCTTCGCTCCGGCTGTTAAGTGAGCCGCTGCCTTATCTTTATCCGTAAAAAATCCCGTACACTCGAGCACAACATCAACATCATGATCTTTCCACGCTATTTCAGCCGGATTTTTTTGCGCATATATCTTTACCTCATCTCCATTCACAATAATCGAACCTTCGGTGGATTTCACCTCCGCGTCAAAGCGGCCCTGGGCACTATCATACTTTAAAAGATGGGCTAATACCTTAGGACTGGTCAGATCATTGATAGCTACTACGTCAATTCCGTCCATTTTATAGATCTGGCGATATACCAACCGGCCTATACGTCCGAAACCGTTGATCGCAACTTTAACTGTACTCATAATCGATTTGAGATTTTAAATTTTGAATTTGGGTGCGAAGGTACAATATTGAGATAAAAAAATTTGGCAATAAATAACCGTGCGATTTGGTGTCCAACAGGCTTTTAGAGTACTAAATCACTGTGGAGGATGGCACTCCATAAGATTTTGCATCAAACTCCTAAAAACAAAAAACCCCGGCAAACCGGGGATAGAGCTAAGGGATGGGAAATCACATGGACGCCTGTTTTGAAACAGGCGTTTTTATTTTTTTTGACGGTCGACCGTCGACCGAGGAAAATTATATTAGTGTTGGTTCGCTTTTGCGGCTCAAAGATGCAGGATTTGAAAAGTGTCTCCAGTTTAGCCAGTGAGATAAAATTGGATTTATGATTTAGTCTGTAGAGTGAGTAAGAGTTTTTTTATAGCGCATGTTTAGGCGAAGAATAAAATCGATAGCAGGTAAGTTCCCGCTGTATTCTTTGTGTCTTGCGTTGGGTTCTTCATGAACTGCTTGATTATCCACTCATAGGGTTCAGGAAGAATGCAACAGAAGACGCAAGTCTAAAAGGTTAATTTTATATTGTTAAGCAAATAATCCAGATCAGTTTAGTGGCTTGAAGATTTTATGGGTTTTCGCAACTGTTGAATACAACTCGAAACTGCCCTGTACTGGTGATATGTTGCTTTCCAAATATGCCCTTTTAATGCCGTTTTCTTCTCCGGCTGCTTGTCCAGTCCACCCTCATACCAATCACCGAACGTATGGTCGATGAGGTATGTTTGTGCATAATTCCAAAGCTGTTTAAACTTCTGGAAATACTGCATCTTATCATGAGGAAACATATCTGCCATCAGTAGCAGTGTATTTAATCCTTCTGCTTGTGCCCACCAGTTTTTCGTATTCCGGGTAATAGTGATGCCCTTCTTATTTTTGAAATAATAGCCTTCATCAAAAAAACCTCCTGTTTGAGAGTCCCAGCCATTCTGCAAGGCATGATCTACCATCCTCTTACCAATGGTTACGGTTTTAGAATCGTTCTTTAACCCTAGGGCATGTGAAGCCTCGATCATCAGGAAAGCAGTCTCAACATCATGGCCAAACGAAACGTGGTCAAGGTTGTGATGTGCCAAAATGCTCTTCTCCGTCGAATCGGCAAACGACACTGGCTTCCATTCGGGATAGAAGAATAGCGTTAAATATCCCTTTGAAGAAGTGATTGTATCCCTGATCAATTCGAGCATTTCCCGAAGCCGTGTTTTTACTAATTCATCGGGCCAGACAGCATACAGTTCGGTAAAAGCTTCAAGCAGGTGAATAGAACTGTTTTGATCCTTATATCCTAGGTCAGACGTTGATGGAATACTGCGGCCCCTTTGTATAGGTTTGCCCTGGAAATTTAAGTGTTGATAATACCCTTTATGAACTGGATCATGGCTTGAATTTTCCAACCATAAAAAAGCCTGTTTCGCAAGATTCAACGCGGCGGTATCGCCAGACGCTGCGAAGTATGCGGCAAGAGAATAAATGCCGAACGCATTTCCGTAAGCAGTTTTTATTGTATCACCGCTCTTTGGGTTCCCGTAACGGTCGACCAATGTGTAAAAGCCGCCATTGGTTTTATCCCACATGAAATTTTTTAAGAATTGAAACCCATGTTGCGCCCCGGTTTTGAAGTAAGTGATGCCTGGATAAAGCTGCGAAGCTTTTGCATTTGTCCAGATATGGCGGGATTGCGTCACAATCATTTTGTCCTGTGTACCGGTCGGCTTGAAATCGTATGTAAATGCTGTGAGAAATCCGCCAGCAAGAGTGTCTATTGACTGCGGATACCATTTATCCAGTAATTCTTTTTTAAGGGAGTATTCCATTTCTTTGGCGATGCGCTCCCGTTCATCGTTACCCCTGAAAGACAGGAATAAAAAGATCGCTAAAATGCCAAAAAATGAAGCAGGCGTGGCAACTTTTATCTGTATCATATCATAAGCATTGGAACCAAGTTACTGTAAGTCTGGTAATCCACAATCTCCCGATGGCTACCCGCCATCCAAAAGGCTCGATCGTGAGCAATTGAAGTGGCCCTATCTACCTCAATAGAATGCGCATCCAATAAATTAAATGCGTTGAAAACACAAACCCTGCAATCATTTTGCAGGGTCATGTTACTCAGGAAAGCCATTGTTGTCATTAGGATCTCTACCACACACTTTGGAAAGTCCCTGGTTTTTCAACGCAATTTGAGTAAGGTTCTCAATTCACCGCCGCCAATAACCCTGCAGATGAATTTGACAATGGCGCGTAAAAATAGTTTACCACTGTTCTGGTCTTCTTTCCTTTTTTGCCAATCACTTTATAAGCGTATCCATCAGCATCTTTTTGATATTCATAATGAAGAATATATCTCTGTTTTCCACTTTTTCCTGTACTTACAATTTTTTTAATCAGGTATTCACCCGAACGTCCTACCAACCTGTTGATATTTTTTCTAAACTTAAAGTTCTCTGGCAAGCCGGGCGTAAAATCGTTTTGATAATATTCGAATTCTTTTGTGTTATATAACTCACCGTTGGAATACGTGAATGCTTTTTTCAATTGATTATCCTCGTATTCATATTCAATCGAAAAACTGTCTGACGATGTGGAGATACGTTCTTCCCAGGTAAGAAAACCGTCTTTGTTGTACTCGAAGCGGTGATATACCGTATCAGGTGCACTGGTGATATAAGAAGAATTTGCGACGCCACTCACTAAGCTTTTGTTTGTATCCAGGCGACCCCTGAACTCGTAAACAAACCGGTTCTCATCCTTGCTAAATTCTTTGATAATGACGGAATCTTTCAGGAATTCATAAGAAGAGATTTCACTGCCGGATTCCTCTTTTGTGACATGATTAGCCTGGTCAAAAAAATACTTGGTTTTATCATCCGCGTTGCCGGAATCCATCCAGCCGCTAACCATCTTTTCGGGACGAGGAATTGGTTTTTGGATTGAATACTTATTACACCCTATGTAAATGAATCCTATTGCTAAGAAGGATATGACTAAAATAGCGAAACGCATAGAAAAGGTTTAATGGTTAAAGGATTTGAATAAGTAAAGTAATGATGGAAGGCGTGGTTGTTTTTTGCAAGGCTTCATCAACGTGTGAATAAAATACTCCTGCAGCAAGGTGACCCGGGGCAGATTGGTATCCCAGGTAAATATTTGTAACAATCAACAAAATGATGAAACTGAGAAACTTTTTCATACCAGGATTTTTTAAGTGATTTTAATTTGCAGGTCAAAAATGGGGAGTAGAGAGACCGAATTAAAAATTTATCATGGTTATACTACCCGATCTTGAATTGAAGCGTATTAATTGTTAAATGAAGTCGAAAAGACGCTTTAAATACATCCACTACGGAATGTCGATCGTGCGAATACTAACATCATTCACAATCTTACCTTGTCCCCATTTATCCCAAAAGACGACATGGACGTTGTACTTTTCTTCCCATTCCATCGGCTTCCCTGTAGATACAATGCATTTTAGATACTTCGCTTTTTCAACATTGATTCCATTTATATTTTTAAACAGGTCCGGATCCTTTAACAGGACGTTATTCTTTTTATCCGTGATCACGAGGGAACAACCAACTGAAACTTTTCCAGCTTTCGTGACAAGACCCCTGACGCCTTTATTCACAATGATAAATTCCTCACCCAATGGAATATCCGTATGTTCAATTACTTCTCCATTCATCACCATTTCAGTTTCTCCTGGTACCAGGTTTTCGTAGGTCGTCCGAAGTCCGGTGTTCAAATCCTTTTTAACACCCTTTAGCGTTTGCGCCTTGCAGGAGGAAGTGCATAGTCCAATGGCGATAATCAAAATGATACGCAATAAACTGCTTCCGCTAAATTGGATCTTTGAAAGTTTTCTCGAAATGTGTTCTACTAACACCGACAGCGGAAATATGCTGTACAGGCCGAGGGCCGAAACGCTGCTTATCAACATGACTTTTAAAAACAGAATCATCTCAAAAAGCATGGTGAATTGGGCCTGTGGAAGTGATAATCTTAAGAATGCATAAATGATTGAAGCCGCACCATTGGTCCAAAAGAAAAAGAGTTTTAGGATCCTGACATGATCCGTTAGTTTTAAAGATTTGGCATGAAGTATAGTTGACATAAAAAAAATTTTTGGTTAAGAATGGGATGCAAAGTTGTTTAGCTCTATTGCCGTTAAAAAGAATTTCTATCCAGCGTGCAGTAGTTTTAAAACAAAACGTGGTAAAAACTGATTGGAGGGGTAATGGAGGTGATTCAGAGAAAGGCATAATCTTCCCATTTCAATTTTAAATGAATCTAGCTACCGTTTACAAAGCCGTAGCCACACTTGGGACATTTTAATTATATCGTACGGAAGGATATTTGAGCTTTGCAAAGTGAAAGTCATTAAACCATCCTGGACTTCCTGGCTTGCAAAGCGGAAAGAAACAAGGCTAAAAAAGCTTCTGCATAAGAGAGCGATTATTATGCGGGAGGGAATTCTTATTTATGCAACTATCCTGGATTGCTATGACACAGGAATCAGACATGCAGATGACAAACTGATCCGTCTCAGACTCCAAATAAACTTAGCAGGCAATAAGTCACTGTTCCCAGTCTGCTACACATTTTTAACAGGCAATTGTATGGGTCTTAAAAGTGTGCGTGTAAGAGTACAGTTTTTGGTCGGAGATTTTTCACTAATTGTAATTCGTGTGTAGTCTTTTTTAAAACCTGGCCCTTTTATCGAGTCGGGAGTCAGGAGTCGCGAGTCATATGCATAGACTCCAGACTCCAGACTTCCAACTGATACATACGCTTCATTAGAATTTTGCTACCATTCAGCTAAAAATAATTTCCTAATTAAATACAAAGAGTAAAATTGCAAAAGTGATAAATCATCAAATTCAACTCGTAAAAAAATGACGGTTATCGGAAGCCCTGGAGTATCTGTTTTACGAGTTTATGGGCTGTTATAGTTTAACGCAGGTATTTACACCGAGCAAAATGTTTTGTACTAACAATTGGATATGATGACTGAAAGGCAAATAGCGATCGTTAAGAAAACCTGGAAAATATTCCGGGTAATCGACCCGGTGTTGATAGGAGATGTGTTTTATTCAAAGCTATTTAGCGATGCTCCTCACTTAAAATCGATGTTTACAACGGCACGCCCAGTACAATCAAAGAAACTGGTAGATATGTTATCCCTGATCCTGGGCAGGTTGGATAAGATGGACGAAGTGACGGAAGAAATCAGGCAGTTAGCGCTTCGTCACAAAGGCTATGGTGTAAAATTGTCACATTATGACCTGGTAGGTGATGCATTGATTTGGACATTACAGCAAGGGTTAGGACGCGATTGGAATGAAGAAGTGGCAGAAGCGTGGAAGCTTTGCTATGAGACCTTTTCAGGTGTCATGCGCAAAGCTGTCTCATAAATTTGTTTGATAGGTTGATTGTTAAGGCCTGTCACCTGACACGCTTTTCTTGAGGTAACAGCCAATAAACACGGTTCACTGCGCATCATCTGAAATTTACAACGCCTCATTTAAAAAATTTCATGCTCCACTTTTTTGTAATTATTTTCAAGTATGCAGGGGAAGAGTTTCATTTTACTCGTTTTATTTTTCCTGTCTCTTTGTTTTCAGCCCGAGGCACAACTTAAAGAGCTTACTTTTCGACAGGTGACTGCGTCCCAGGGGCTCGCGGACGGAGTCATACGCGCAATCGGACAGGATAAGTATGGATACATCTGGATGGGCACCCTCAGTGCATTGAACCGGTTTAATGGATATTCGATCCAATCATTTTTTAATGATGCGAAAGACAGCACATCTCTTCCTCCTCATACGGTGCGATCAATCCTTTGTGACAAATTAGGCAACTTATGGATCGGTTATAACCGGGGACTTTGCCGGTTTGACTATTCGACTTCAAAATTTTTACAGGTTGAAAGCTTTAAAAACATCGGTGTCATGAAAATGATCCAAAGTGCCACCGGCGAAATTTACCTGGTCACGAACAAGGGGCTTGCACTTTTTGATCCCATCCGCCGAACTGCTGCATTTTATGCCGAACAGGTGCAACACCCAAATGCGAGACTTTTGCGCCTTTTCCCCAATGATGCATTTTTGAAGAACAATAATTTTTATATAGCTACTGATACCGGCCTGGTTGTCTTTAATACCGTTTCAAAACAAATTGAATTACGAAGCTGCGATATGATCAAAGGGCGGGCAATTTCCAAAGTTGCAGTAGATGGCAATAACAATCTTTGGCTTTCGCACAGCTCTAATCCCACTATATTAATTCGTACTGATACGCTCCTTAAGAAGTTAGATGCTTACGATCAGTTTGGTTATACCTGGGTTGGCAGTAGAGGAGGAACAGTTACGGATTTTCTTATCGACAAGGATGGAAGTTTTTGGTTGAGTACGGCAGGTCGAGGTATGGCGCGATATGATGAGCGGAACAAGCAATTTATAGAATATAAAAATGATGTATTGAGGCCGACCAGTTTGCTATCCAATCATATTACTACTCTATTTCAAAGTCGGGATGGATTCATCTGGATGGGCACAGAAGGTCATGGAATCAATTATTTCCATCCTGAAGCAAACCTGTTTAATACGTTACTCCCACCCAATAAAGCAATGGAAACTATGTCTAGTTTATGGAGCCGATCCATTCAGATTGACAAGAACAATAATTACTGGTTGGGAATGGCAGAAGGGCTCCTAAAAATGGACCCGGTTTCAGGTCGATATGTACGTTACCGTAATACCAAAGATCAGATCCAATTACATTCGATTTCAGTGCGGTCCCTGCTGTATGATAGTAAAGACCGGCTATGGATCGGGACGGCTGATGGTGTCAACAGGTTGACTAATAGCAATGGAAAAATAGAATTTTTAGATGAGCAGGATTCATTACCCCGGAGTTTCTATTGGTGGATAATGGAAGACAGCAGGAATACGATATGGTTCGCAGGCAGGAACAATATCTTTTACCTGGAACCCGGAAGTAAGCAGGTTCATAGCCTTGCGATGCATGAAGATTTAAAGCAATTCAACAATACAGGAGCCCGGATCATATTCGAGGATAGTAAACATCGACTCTGGTTTGGCCTGAACGGAGATGGTTTGATCATGTACGACCCCTCCTCACGGCGTGTAAAGCATTGGATCAGGAGACCGGAAAGTGACACCACCATTATCAATAATACTATCAGTGCAATTGCCGAAGATAAAAACGGTATTTTATGGTTGAGCAGCTTTACCGGCATTACGTCTTATGATCCGGTTGCTGATAAATTTACCTGGTTCACGGAAAAAAATGGATTGCCTTCCATCAAAACCTCATCCCTGTTGGTAGATAATAAAAACCGGTTGTGGATTGGGAGTACCAAGGGTTTGCTCCTGATGGACAGCACAAGGCACAATGTCAAAACCTTTGATCTGCAGGATGGCTTACCAACAATGGAATTCTCCGACATGCCTGCCTATAAAGCTCCTGATGCCCGATTTATTTTTCCGACCATGAAGGGTTTCATAGTGTTTAATCCGATTGATTACGTTCAGCAACATAAGCCGGTAGAAACTTATATATCTTCAATTACTCTTTTGGGCGAAAAGTACAGGCAGGAGATCAATGCGGAAGAGCTTACCTCACTGCAGCTTCGCTATTTTCAAAACTTTTTCTCATTTGAGCTGGCTTCTTTTAACTATTATAACCCCGAGCAAACCTGGTATGCCTATAAACTGGATCGGTTCGATAAGGATTGGGTGTACACGAAAGAACGGATAGTGAACTATACCAATGTACCGGGTGGTCATTACACTTTTTTCTATAAGGCATCCTCAGATCCTAACAACTGGAATGTCCCGGTGAAGCAACTTACGCTTTCAATAGGTACGGTTTTTTATGAGCAATTTTTTTTCTGGTTATTTATTTTCCTGATCGCCGTATGTGGTTTGTACTTTATTTATCGAAGGCGGTTAGGTCAGCAACGACAAATATTTGACTTGCAGACAAAGGCTCAATCCCTGGAAAAAGAAAAGGCTTCCGCTATGTATGAAAGCCTGAAACAGCAATTAAATCCCCATTTCTTATTTAATTCCTTAACCTCCCTGAACAGCCTGATTAAGGCTGATCAAAAACTCGCGGGTGAATTTTTGGAAGGAATGTCGAAAATGTATCGCTATATTTTAAAGAGCCGCGACAATGAAGTGGTTGGTTTAGGAGAGGAGCTATCTTTTGTTGAGCATTATATAAGACTTCAAAAAACGAGGTTCGAGACAGGTTTCGAAGTTGTCATTGATGTTGATGAAAAATATTATGATCGAAAAATAGCACCGGTTACTCTTCAAAATTTAATCGAGAACGCCATCAAACATAATATCATTGATGACGAGGAGCCGCTGGTTGTGAATATATACACGGAGGGTACGGATTTAGTTGTTCGCAACAATCTCCAAAGGAAAACTTATGTGGAAACCAGCAATAAACACGGGCTGGTGCAATTGAAATCATTGTATTGGTACCTGACAGGCAAATACATACAGGTCTCTGAGCATAACGGATACTTCACGATAAAAATTCCTTTGATATGAAAGCTGTAATTATTGAAGATGAAACATTGATCGCAAAAGAGCTGCAATCAAAAATCAAATCGGTTGCGGAAGATATCGATGTAATCGAGCAACTGCCCAGTCTGAAAACCGCCCGAAAGTGGTTTATGCAAAATGCGGAGCCCGATCTTTTATTTATTGATATCCAATTGAGGGATGGCGTAAGCTTTGAATTGTTTGATGAGTTCAACCTGACCTGCCCGATCATCTTTACCACCGCCTATGACGAATATGCCATAAGAGCCTTTAAAGTGAACAGTATTGATTACCTGTTAAAGCCGATTGACATTGATGAACTCCGCAAAGCCCTTGATAAGTGCCGTAGGTGGAAGGAAGGAAACCAAAAGGCACCTTCCAACCTGCAAGACTTGATGCAGGCTTTGCACATGCCGGTCACAAACCCGTTGTACAAAGAAAAATTTATTGTGAATCACCGTCATCAGTGGCTGCCTATCAAGACAAGTGAGATCGCGTGTTTTATGCGTGAAAACCTGAACTACCTGTTTACCTTTAACAACGATAAGCATATTGTAGATTATGCCACACTGGAAGAAATTGAAGAATTGCTTGATCCCAGGATTTTTTACCGTGCGAACCGCCAATGCATTGTACACATCGATGCCATACAAAGTGTAAAGCCGCATGAAAATCAAAAACTGACGCTAACATTGAAAGCCCCAACAAAAGCAGAAGTGGATATCAGCCGTGAAAAAGCCCCCGCTTTTAAAAAATGGTTTGATCGTTGAATAACTAAATTCTATAAGACCAAAATTATCCGTGAACTCAGATTCATTAAGCGGGAAGTGGTTAGTGAACTGAATCGACTCGCAATGAAGAAGCCGAATTCAAAGACTGGGTAAACGATTCCTTATCCTTCGAGTCGGGAAAGCACGACCGTCAAATTAGTTATAAAGCAAATTCTTAGACAACCGTGTTACATCAAGGTTATTTATAAAGACAAAAGCCCTCGATATCATAAGAATACCAAGGGCTTAGAACAATTCTAAAGTACCGCGTAGGGGAATCGAACCCCTCATTCATCCGTGAAAGGGATGCGTCTTAACCGATTGACCAACGCGGCATCCTGTTTCATTTTTCGGACGGCAAAGATAGTTGCTGGCAGTAATCCTTCCAAAAAGTTTTTGAATCTGGCAAAGGACTTTATTGATCTTAAGCAACAGCCTGGATCAGTGCCTTCGCATAAATTGGCACGATTCTTCGATTGGTAGAATTGTCATTGAGTGATAAAGGATAATGCCTCCGGCCAACGATTGATGACTTCCTGATTCCTGAAACTGAATGACTCTTGGTTACTTTATCCTACTTAATGACGTTGTTATAATAAGAATTGTTACCATCAAACCTATTTGCCATGACCATTCAACAATTTAATAAACTGAACGAGACAGAGAAGATTGTTGCTATTATGGAGTATGGAAGACTCGTTGCACAAAACATCGAAGAAAAATGCCGCGTCTTCCTGTACAGGCTAGGTTCATTCTACGTAACAACCTCTTACCGTACAGAAACGGATGACCTGGAAGAGATAAATAGCTTTTCCCGTGTTGATGAATCGGCAAGTTGCCGCAGAATTATCGTGCAGATTCACCCGGCAGCAAGGGCGAGTAGTTATTAGTTTTAAAATTCGTTGTCCTCTGCGTCTTTAATGTGTGTGTAAAAAAACCATTCGTTCATTTGTTTTAGAACGGACTCTACCTCTTCATTTTTCTGGCCCTCGTACTCAATAGAGAATTCCCTGCCATTGTTGAACCTTGTCACCCTGGCGGTAAGTTGTATGGGTCCTTCACAATAAATATATCCTTTGTCTGTATGTGGGATTGGTTCATAGTTAAACCACAAATCCTTTGCGGCATCCATTTCTTGAAGTTACAGTATTCTACAATCTATTCGTAGGCTGGATAATTTGAAGACCTGCCTGCCGCAGGTAGGTTTGAAAAAAATTTGAAGATTTGAAAATTTGAAGATTTGAAAATGATAGGATGCTGGGATGAGAGAATACGAAACAAC
>DAINQQ010000051.1:0-3434 GCA_036742645.1 Flavitalea sp. | reverse complement strand
AAAATTTGAAGATTTGAAAATGATAGGATGCTGGGATGAGAGAATACGAAACAACCAATTTGAATCAACCGATCGATCGCTATGGGATTCTCCGATTGTGGCGTTGTATTCTACGGATATCTCATCCCTAATGGATGACCCAACAAAAATGTAAAAAAATATTTTGAGCACCGAATCCCGTAGGCATTCAATATCGGTAAAAGAGTAACCAAGACGAACCAATCCCGTAGGGATTGAATGTCGAGAACAATCATTTCGTCAAGACAGAAGCTGATGTTTTTTTTGGCTCGGTGGGTGTTACTTTAAAAGCGTATGGGGCACCAGCCAGGTAAGAACTATACAAAGCTCCTGCACACGCTGCCGCTGCTAACGGAATAGCGACAAACAGCCATAGTTGTTCCAAAGCCCATCCTCGAACAAAAAATGCCTGGCTAATACTGCGAGCAGGATTGACCGAAGTTCTGGTAACGGGAATACTAATAAGATGGATCAGGGTCAGGGCGAGACCAATAGCAAGTCCGGCAAAACCTTTCGGCGCTTTATCATCGGTGGCACCCAAAATAACCAATAAAAACATGAACGTCATTACAAACTCGGTAACCGCCGCCGTTACAAGGTTGTACTTTCCCGGTGAATGCTCGCCATAGCCATTGGCGGCAAAATTACCAATAGCCGCGCCATTGCCTGTTGCGATTATATACAAAACGGCTGCCGCGGTAAACGCTCCCAACAACTGAGAGATAATATAAGGTAAAATAATCTTTGATGGCACTCTCCCACCAACCCATAATCCAACAGTAACCGCCGGGTTTAAATGAGCTCCTGAAATGTGTCCGAGAGAATAAGCAATCGTTAACACCGTTAACCCAAAAGCGAGTGACACGCCAAGAAGTCCAATCCCATGTTCAGGAAAGCTTCCTGCTACTATTGCACTACCGCAACCACCAAGAACGAGCCAAAATGTTCCGAGAAACTCTGCCAGATTCTTTTTCATGTTGTATAAATTTGGTTTATCAAAAGGCTAAAAGAAACGGGGGTTCATTTATTCATAAGGCGTTACATAGCCCACTTTTGCGCTACCAACAAAATTGTTAAACATCTTTCCTCTAATGACACTGCTCATCAACCTAGACCATCATTTCTTTATTTCCTTCAAATGATTTAGCCAACAGAAAAAGTGGTCAACATAAACAAAGAGCAATTACATTACGTTGACTCCCAATTTAAAAGCATCTTATCGCCAGGTGAATCCAGTTCTACTGAAATATTGCAGTCACCTATCTTCGACAAGCTGCCAATGACAGAAAGAAGGCCATGAACGTAGAGAAGATCAGCCCGTACGAAAACAAAGAAAATTCGACATCCCATGTACTCCAAAGTCAGCTTCGGCTTCATATCAATTGTTGAGAAGAAAGAGTCATGTTGCAATGTTTTCGAAAAACATTATTTGGTCGTTTAATCACCTGCCTGGGATGCGAATAGGCATGGAAAAAAGCCACGTGTTTGTACGCAAGCAGTTAAAAAACATAATAAGCTGAGGAAAATCACATTAGAAAACTGTTTGCACACCGCAGATTTGCATCATGATATTTTTTTAATGACGTTACAACGTGCGGAAACCAATTCCGACACTGGAATATTTATAAATCCGGCGATAATGAAATCGTATGTGAGCATTTAGGGGAACCGGAATGCATAGTTCATTTTTCGTTTAGCCTCTGGTTGTCGGCAAGCGAAATTCATGCGGGAATAATTTCTGCTCTCGAGGAAAGGCTTCAGACTTCTAGAAATACGTTCCAATCTCTCCTGCCCCCTTCGGCAACATGATTTTATACTTGGACGGGATTAGTCAATCAATAAAAATTCCCAGCAAAATGACTGTAGTTGCAATTATCGGTTTGACAGAGGTTATATTGAGAAAACAAATCTTCTTTGAAATTCACGGTGCCAATAACAATAGTTCAATATGGTTTTTACTTCCCGACAATAAAGTATTGCTCTATATCATGGACGATGCGACAACATTGAATTTTAAAGGTTCAGACTTTAACGACTTTGACCCCTTTCGCAAGTCCAGAAGTCACA
The DNA here is from genome assembly GCA_036742645.1 of Flavitalea sp. Classification (GTDB taxonomy): domain Bacteria; phylum Bacteroidota; class Bacteroidia; order Chitinophagales; family Chitinophagaceae; genus Flavitalea. The sequence goes on along the minus strand of DAINQQ010000051.1, from coordinate 1,349 downwards.
TCCAAATTTATTGTTATACCTAAGGAGAAAACATCTTCATATTGTACTTACCAGGGGATTATGAAATCGAATTGCAAGCAAGTAAAGGGTTATCCGGTACAATAGGTTGGGGATGGACAAAACCGGCACCGATGGAATTCAAAAAGCAATTTTGAGAAATAAAAATTACAATTGCCCAAAAATGAACATTACTGCAATAGCCCTAAATAACAAAGCATGATGACGAATAATTGTACAGAACAAATAAGTTTCGCGCAAGCCTGGTTGTCCTAAATTGAAGTTGACTATATTGGACCGCCTTGCGCCAATACCTGACCGTTGTGCGAAAATTAATGTAGACAGTCTAAAATTTGAAAAGATGAAGATTTTAGCGATAATAATATTTAGCTTATATGTTATGGTTAGTTATGGACAAGAAATAAAGCCAACATTCGACGGACATAAGTGGGAAGCTCCATACGAGCTTCCAATCCCAAAAGATTGGACAATAGAACGATTTCAAATACCCATTCCCTTTGCACCTCAAATTCCCTACAAGGGGGTTGAGGATATTCGTTTTGCTCCAGGTTGGGCAAAAGTAAAAAGCGACGACTATTGGAGCTATGCCTTTTTGTGGTATTTGGATGGAGAAATTAACATCGATTCCAAGATACTCGATAGCAATTTAAAAGGTTATTATACAGGATTAATTAACATTAACGGCCGCAATATTCCTGACGAAAAATTAATACCTGTAGTGACATCATTCAAAGAAGCAGAGAAAAATAAAGGGGATTTAAAAACTTATGTCGGAACGATTAGAATGGTGGATTATATGCAACAAAAACCGATAGTTCTCAATTGCAAAGCTCACTTGAAATCTTTCTTGGGAGAAAACAAAACTTTCATATTCTACGAATTATCGCCGCAGCCTTTATCTCATAAAATTTGGTTGAGCCTTGATAAATTATGGCTTGACTTTAAATGTAAAAGGGTTAATCTCTAAGCTAAAGAACGCACAACAAGCGGTTTTGTGGCAAGTGTGGCTGGACGGAAGTACATCAGCACTTTTGCAAACCGACAAAATAAATAAAAATATTGCGAATATTATTAGTATGAGTTCACTTGTGTTTGGTCTTCAGGATATTGACAAAACAAAACTCAAGGTTGTCGGGGGTAAAGGTGCGAACCTGGGGGAACTTACGAGGATTGAAGGAATCCACGTACCGGATGCCTTTTGTATTTCGACAGAAGCTTTTAAAAGGATCGTTGGGAAAATGTCGTCGATTAACGAATTACTTGATCAGTTATCGCTTCTTACGGCGGACAAGCAGGATAAAATCGGTGAACTTAGCGGTGAGATTCGCAGG
>DAINQQ010000050.1:6327-28925 GCA_036742645.1 Flavitalea sp. | reverse complement strand
CGATAATAGGTGCAACATTTCCTTTATGGATGGTTCTAATCGGGTTATCCACTAATAAAAAATCAATTCCCACCACAGCCATCCTTGGCTTCCTGCTGGGATTTGCAGGCATATGTGTAATTTTTTACGAGCATTTGTACGATTTCTTAAATACCAGCTTCTTGTTCGGCATTATTCTTTCGGTTGCCGCTACCTGGTCATGGGCATTCGGTACCATCTACACGAAGAAACATGCTAAATCGTTTAACCCCTACTTCAGTTTCGGCTTGCAGATGATTATATCGGGAACTGTGATTCTGCTCGTTTGCGAACCTGCAAATTTATCAATCCCATTAAAGAATATTCCATGGCAATCATGGGCAGCGATTGCCTATCTGGTCATTTTCAGTTCCGTAATATCGTTTATTGCTTATCTATATGCGCTGCAACACCTGAGTGCCGAACAAACGTCTGTTTATGCCTACATCAATCCTGTAGTGGCAGTTAGTTTTGGGGCATTGTTATTTGGCGAGAAACTTACGGCGTTTATTGCGATTGGGGGCGTCGTTACCTTACTCGGAGTTTATCTTATAAATCGTGCATTAAGAAATCATCGAAACAAAGAGATAGCGATTTAATGCCCATCATAATATGCATCCCAATAAACAGTTTCCTTCATAAATAGTTCAAACATTTCTGGCCATCCTTTGTAAACAGGGTCAGAGCCTAAAATGTTATTATGCCAGATTGAAACGAAAACTCCATCGAGCTTCTTGATTCTTTCATAATACTCAATTAGTTCGATATAGGCTTGTTGGGGCGTCTGTTTCTGTTCGAAGAAAGAATTCGCATCCATATAACAAAATGGAAACAAAAGAAGATTTGTCTTCTCTTCTTTCTCAAGATCATACCAATAAAAGGATGAACCAATAGACGCTCTGAACCCATTGATGGATCCATATCCCATAGAAAAATCCTTTTCTATACCATTGTTGATTAAATGGCGGAAAGTTCGCGGGAATGTAAACCTTATATAATGTTGTCGACTATGAACAATCTTTTTATCTGCAACTATCGCAAGCCATTCTAATTCTTCTTTCAGGAGGGACAGATCATCGCCACTTTGCCATGATGGATGTATGCCTACTTTATATTTGCCTGCGTAATATTCTATAAGGTCATAAAACGGTTTCTGGTTGGTGGAAATGTTTTTATCGTACCTGCCGTTCTTATTTGCGACAAGAAAAAAATAATAGGGCTTCAGCCTGCAATATAAGTGGAGCGCATCCAGCCATTCATAACAATCATAGGGGTCCCTCTTTTTTCTTCTCAAAACATCCACACGGTCACGGGCTGAAGACCAATTCCCGTTTAACAGTGATTTTGCAAACCCACCAATGTTGCGAAGCATACCCTTGTATAAATATGAATAGGCGATATCGATATCATAGGAGATGATGCATTTGAATTGTCGTCTTTTAAAAAATATGGTTGGAAATTTTCGTTTTAATGCGCGTTTGAATTCTTCTATCCAAATATTCACTAAAGGCAGATGCAAAAAATTTTCTTTATAAGCAAGTGAATTGGTATGAGCATAACGACCGTACTCGTCTTTCTGAAAGGGTAAATATTCCTCATATCGTGAGAGAAGATAAAAGCTTGCGGCAAATATGTCATAAGGAAGATCACCGCTAGTTTGAAAAAAAGCCTTGTGAAAATTAACTTCAAAACAATCTATTTGCTGGAACTGGATTCGCGTTTCGAAAAGAAGCATTGTGTTTTGAATGAAAAACTCGTCATCACCTGTTTCCGATCGGGAATAATTCAACCGAAGCAAACTCGATTCTCTAAATTGAGTAACGTCCGACGTGATTTGAATTCCATGGTCGAACAGTTGGATGCTGAAAAAATCAATAATATAACGAAGGCGTGGGGTGATATTTTCAGCATACAATAAAACCATTCCTTACAATGATAATAAAAAAGTCAGCCCGCGCTGACTCCTTTCTTAGATTGGAGATATTTACTTATTGGTTTTTTTTTCCGTCCATATTTCATTGAAAGTCTTTTTCGAAAAGTTCAAATGTCCATGGTGGGCATTCCAGTCTTTAAACACTTTATTTACAAACCAATTTTTCAGAGATCCATTTCCCATATTCATCATTCTCCTGTTAAGGCTGGCTCTTTTCCACAGTTTCCAGGCTACTTTCTCGCTCCATGCATAATTCCCAGTGTCAACTGCCTCATGGCGGTTTTCAAGCAATAGTTCATGAAGGTTGATTCTGACAGGACATACCTCAGTGCAATTACCACATAACGATGAAGCATAGCTTAAGTGTTTCCACTCTCCCATTTCTCTTAGATGAGGAGTAATGACAGCTCCTATAGGACCGCTATACGTTGTCTCATATGCATGACCGCCTATGTTTTTGTACACCGGACATGCATTCAGGCAGGCGCCGCAACGAATACAGTAGAGACTTTCTCTCGCCTTTTCATTGGCGAGAATATTAGTACGACCATTGTCTAGCAGGATCACATACATTTCATCTGGTCCGTCATTTTCACCTGGTTGTCTTGGTCCTGAAATGATAGAATTATATGAAGTAATTGTTTGACCGGTGCCATAAGTAGCCAACAATGGCCAAAACAAAGCGAGATCATTGATAGAGGGAAGAACTTTTTCAATACCAACGACCGCGATGTGGGTCTTCGGAAATGCGCAGCTCAGGCGTGCATTACCCTCGTTTTCTGAAATGGCAATCGCACCTGTATCGGCTATAATGAAATTTGCGCCTGTAATGCCGATTTCGGCTTCCATATATTTCTCCCTGAGTTTTTCCCGGGCAACCAGTGTTAATTGTTCCGGGGTAAGATTGGGAGCTGTATCTAATTTCTCGACAAAAAGTTTCGCAATATCTTCCTTACTCTTATGCATCGCCGGAGTAACTATATGGTATGGCGGTTCGTCATCAAGTTGCTGGATATATTCCCCCAAATCCGTTTCTACACTTTCGATACTTTGTTTTTTTAGAAACTTATTGAGATGAATTTCTTCCGTCACCATGCTTTTGCTCTTTACAATGGTACGGCAACGTTTTTCCTTGCAGATTTTTAAGATCTCTTCCAATGCCTGCTCGCCAGTTTCAGCCCAGATAACTTTGCCGCCGCGCCTTGTCAGATTAGATTCAAAGGTTTCCAATTGCTGGTCAAGCGTTTCGAGTGCACGCCACTTTACGTTCTTTGCTTTTTCTCTCGCAGTTAGAACCTCAACGAATTGGCTCTTTCCTAATGGAACAGCAGCATTATATTTTCCTATATTGAAATTGACCTTCTGGCGATGTTCAAGGTCTGCGGCTTTAATGGTACTTTTTGCTTTGAAGGAGGATGAAGTTTCACTCATTGACAGTGCATATTTAAAGCCGTTATGATTTTTCAGCAGACAGTTTCTTGTGGGTAAAATGATCCTGCGCTACTTTTTCTAACGCGTTATAAAAATCTTCTCCATACTTTCTCACAATCGGTTCTTTTAAAAATTCGAAAACCGGAACTTTTAATTTCTTGCCCAACGCACAAGCCGGCTTGCACAATGTTTCTCTAGGCTCATAATTCACTCTGTCGTATTCACCTCTTTTTCCAGCTTTGATGGTGATGGGGTATAAATGACAGCTTATAGGTTTTTTGAAATCAATTTTTCCATCCCTATACGCTTGTTCAATACCACATTTGATGATTCCATTTTGATCACGAAAACCATAGACGCACATCTTACCTTCAATAGTAGGTGTAACCCAGCCAAATTCGCGGTCATACACATATCGGCCGTGTTTCTCGATCCACCTTAATCCCTCTTTGGTGAGGTAGGGTTTGATGACCTCGAAAATGTTGTTAATAATTTCCAGCTCGTCCTTCTCGAGTGGCGCGCCTGCATCGCCATCCTCACAACACCCTCCTTTGCATTTCATCAGGTCACAAACAAATTGTGCTTCGACAACCTGGTCACTTACCAACACATTATCAATTGCAATCACGATTCTGATTTAAGGAGCGAATTTACAAATTAGTCGCTGGAAGTTTAGAAACGTTTTTTTAACGGCCACCTTCCATCATCGAGGCTTTAACTTATTTTCGAGGAACCCCTCTCCATTGCAGTGTGTTGATCAAATGTTTCATATCGACCTCCAAAAAATCGTTTACGATGCCCAGGGAATCTTCATTAGGGGTAGCATCGAAATACAGCGCTCCGCGAAGAAAATGATTTACAGAATCAGTAACAAAAAATTGGTTCGCAGTTGCCGCGTTTCCTCCCACTTTGAAAAAAACACCTGATACTCCTTTTGGAGTCAGCATCAGAGAATCGAGTATCCCTGTAGCCTTTGTGCTGTGTTTGTAAGTAAGATTGAATGCATCGTTAATAAGCTTGTTGAAGTCATTTTTCTTCACTTCTTTATAACTTATGTAGATCTTTCCCTTGAACTTGGGAAAATCTATATTGACCCAGAAGGGATTTTCAGGACGGTCTTCAAAAAAGCTGGTATCCTGAACAACCATTCCGTAAACAGGATATTCGAAGGTGTATGGATATTCCGGTTTGTCAAATATTCTGTACTCATGATGAGGAAAATCGATTCGGTAATAGCCGGTTTGTTTTATCGTGTAACCACTGTTACAGGAGCTAAATACCAAGGTTAAAACAATCAAAAAATTTAAAATGTATTTCATGAAATCTCAGGCTAGTTGACGTTTCACAGACACTTTGACTTTACGAATGCGGTTAATATCCACTTCCTGAATGACAAACTCAAAGTCGCCAACAGTAAGCACATCGTTTGCTTTGGGAATTTCTCCAGCCAGCTCTAAAACCAACCCCGCCAAAGAATCACTTTCACCCTTTACGTCGTCGAATGTATCTAATGAAAGATTCATCATTTTACAAACGTCATTAAGCATTGTACGGCCTTCAAACATATAGGTTGAATCATCGATTTTTTTATTGCCGGTTTCTTCATCATCAAACTCATCTCGTATATCCCCAATGATTTCTTCCAGGATATCTTCCAAAGTGACGATACCGCTTGTGCCCCCAAATTCATCGACAACAACTGCGAAATGAATTCGCTTACTTTGGAATTCCTGCAATAAGTCTTCCGCATACTTTAATTCATGAACAAAATACGGGGTCCTTAGTAAATTATGCCATTTGAAATCATCCGGTTCATTGAGGTACAGGATGATGTCCTTCACATGAACCATACCGACAATGTTATCGAGATTTCCTTTATATACCGGCAAACGTGAGTAGTGTAATTCTTCTATTCGTTCTTTAAGGTCAGCAAATGATAAATTATAATCGACGCCGCTGACATCCAGGCGTGTGCGCATGATCTGTTTTACAGTGATATCGCCGAATTTATATATACCGGCGAGGATGCGTTGTTCATCTTCCTCCTGTACGGTTGATTTTATGGCTTCTTCCATTTGTTGCTGCGAATAGCCACGGGATGCCTTGCCCCCAAAAAATTTCTCAATACCATCAGACATCGACATCAACCATAGGGCTATCCTACTGAATAAATAATAGATTATTTCCACCAGGTATGAGGCTTCATACGCAAATCGAAGATTATTTTGCGTTGCACGCACTTTTGGCAACACCTCGCCAAACAGTATAATCACAGCACTAATCGTAATTACTTTAATTAATAATTCGGCCCACCAGTAAGCGGCTTTGAGTATGATGACTTCGTCGATGAGCACGTTCAACAAGATGATTATCGCAATCTTCACAAGGCTATTGGCTATCATCATCGATCCAAGCAGCGTTTTCGGTTCCTCAAGCAGATTGGCGATTCTTTTCCAGCCGATATCCTGCTTAGTTTTGAGCAAATTAACATCACGATATGTGAGCGAAAAAAAAGCCACCTCGGATCCTGAAATAAAAAAAGAGATAATTAATAAGACAATGACTACCAGACTTAGAAGCACAGTCGCCTGGGTATTAGCAACCAGCCAACCGATATAATAATTCCCAAAAAAAGTCATTAAAAAATTATCCAAGGCAAATAGTTTTGGTGGTAGGGACCTTGTACCTGTTAAGCTGCTATAGCCGGGCAAGGTCCGTTATATACTTTTCGGCATGCTACAAAAATATATAACAGAGTATCCGCTTCTCTTAAGCCTATATCAATTATAGTGAAAATGAAGAAATTCAAATTAAAAAGGAAGATCCTGTGAAGGCTCTCCATGATGCGGTATATCTACATTCAAACCTTCGAGGTTTTCTGTATTTTGAGCACCGTGTGCAATTCCTCCATGGACGTTGTCAGACCTTTTGTCAAGCATGATTAAATTATCTCCTACTACCTCTGTAGCGAACTTTTTATTACCTTCCTTATCTTCCCAACTCCTCGTACGCAGCCTTCCTTCAATATAAACCAAACTACCCTTATGAAGATACTTTTGAGCCAATTCTGCCAAACCCCTCCAAAGCACAACGGTATGCCATTCTGTTTGTGAAATAAGCTTGCCGGCCCTGTCTTTGAATGTTTCCGTAGTTGCTAATGGAAATTTTGCCACCGCTATATTGCCTTCAAGATATTGGACATCCGGATCCCTGCCTAAGTTGCCGATAAGCATCACCCTATTTACGCCTCTCATAAAGATAAGTTTGATGGTGAAAAATCGTCTGCCGTTTTAAATCTATTTAAAGTTATATTTTTTTGAAGAGAAATGTCACAATTTTTTGCGCTTTGCAACCCATAAAAATTAACAAAAAGCCTGCCATCAAAGGAGTTATGAGGCATAATGCTCATCGGCGCTTTCATTGAGAAACTGGTTGATAAATTTGGGAAACGCGTACTCTTTGATCTTCTTTTTTTCGACGAGAATATAGTCGTGAATGACTAGTTCATTTGTTGCTTTCATGATTATAAACTGACCATGAATATGCTGATGGGTTAGTTGTTGCTTATAAAGCTTACTTATCCGATTGATCTCATAGGTAGGATTTGGAAATAACCTCTTTAGAAAGGAGTGTTTCTGAAACGGTCCTCCTATTGGTCCTGGGGATTCAAATAAAACGAATTCGTGCAAATTCTGCCAGATGTCTTTCTCTATGCGTTTGCGGATATAAACTTTGTCGTTGATTTCTATAAGAAAATAATAAAGCCACCTTTTCTTTTTCTCAAATGATTTTTCCTTCACGGGTAACATGTCGACAAAACTGTTATTGAAGGCAACACATTCCTTTTGTTGCACACACTCGTAGCATATTGGATTTTGAGGTTTACATGTTGTTGCTCCAAAATCCATAATAGCCTGATTATAAACTCCAGGACTCTCCTTATCGAGTAACTCGTATGCCAGTTGCTGATAAAATGATTTTCCTTTAGCAGTGTCCACGGGCGTTGTTATACCAAAATACCGGGCAAGAACCCTTTGTACATTACCATCAACTACAGCGTGTGATTGGTTATAAGCGAAGGAAGAAATTGCCGCTGCAGTATATGCTCCCACCCCCTTCAATTTTATTATGTCCTGATAGTTGATTGGAAATACTCCCTGAAGATCGAAATGAATTGTGCGCGCAGTTTGTAGTAGGTTTTTGCAACGGCTATAATATCCAAGTCCTTCCCACAACTTGTATACTTCTTTATCTGGCGCTAAAGCAAGTTTTTGAATAGTAGGAAAAACAGTTATAAATTTCTCATAGTATTTGAGGCCTTGTTCAACGCGGGTTTGCTGTAAAATGATCTCACTCAGCCATATTTTGTATGGATCTTTTTCACCCTTCCATGGCATGGATCGCCTGTTATAATCCCTGTTCCACTCCATCAATTTTACGGTAAAAGCGGATTTCATACTATTCAGGCTTGGATGGCCTTGTTGTAAAATTCATTATCAATTGTTTACAGATTTCTTGCTTATTTAGGAATTTACATTTAATTTCATTAAAGAATTGATTTTGTGGAGTTTGCATTATGCCTGTTTTTAATACTTAACATCTATAAAAAACATTACTATGAGAAAGGCAGACCTCGTTAATCAAATATCAGAAAAAACGGGTATTCCAAAGGTCGATGTTTTAGTGACCTTGGAAACAATGTTTAAAGAAGTCAAGGATACCTTGGCGCAAGGTGAGAACATTTATATCCGTGGATTTGGGAGTTTCATTACCAAGAAAAGAGCTGCAAAGATTGGAAGGAACATCAAAAAGAATATTGCAGTACATATTCCGGAGCATTATATTCCCGCTTTCAAACCCGCTAAAGAGTTCGTGGCAGAAGTTAAAAAACTACAGTCTGTGAAAGAAGATCAGCCAAACCCAGAAGATGAAGTGTAAATTTGCTGCCTTAATTAAGAATAATTGAAAAAGCAGCAGTTTATTCTGGTAGGCGGTGGTGTACTTCTATTCTGCCTGATTTATTTTTTTGGTAGAACTATTCCTCCGAAAAATAACTCAACCCAACCTGTTTCCCAGGGAGGAAGCATCGATGTAAATACCATTCTATCAGCTTCTAAAGCACAACTTACCAATCAGCAGCAGGCATATCTAAGTCAGTTAGAGTCGTCAGTTGTTCGCGGTGACACCAGGAATCAACAGGCTACTGTTTACCGACAACTTGCCAATTTCTGGAAGGATTCTGCGCATTTACTGCTTCCTTACGCTTACTACACTGGTCAGGCTGCTGAATTGGAAAATTCTGAAAAAAGTCTCACCTTTGCTGCCCATTTCTTTTTAGAGAGCTTGCGTCAGCAAAATGATCCGGGGTTAAAACGGTGGATGGGAACTGAAGCAAAGAGATTGTTTGAAAAAGCTTTGGTTCTAAATCCTGGCAATGATTCCTTAAAAATTGGACTGGGCAGCTGCTATCTTTTCGGGAATATCAGCGAGAATCCAATGCAAGGTATTCAGATGATCAGAGAAGTAGCAGAGAGAGATCCGAACAACATGTATGCCCAGCTTACCCTGGGTATGGGTTCTATGATCTCAGGACAAATCGATAAAGCGATTGAACGATTATCTATTGTCATCAAAGCACAACCGGAGAATCTTGAAGTAATGGTCATGCTTGCCGAAGCGTACGAGCAAAAAGGTGACAACACGAATGCAATAAAGTGGTATGAAGCGTCAAAGAAATTGATCAATAACGCAGACATAATTAGTGAGATCGACAAGCGTATCAAGTTATTAAAGAAGTAGAATAGTAAAAGATATTTAAAACATTGTTTAACTAAATCATTGGTATTTATGCCTTGTGGTAAAAAAAGAAAAAGACATAAGATTGCAACGCACAAGCGTAAAAAAAGACTGAGAAAAAACCGTCATAAGAAGAAGAGTCGTTAGTACACTTCTTGTCGCGGGCCGATATCAACTTCGGCCTCTTCCTCTTTCTGCTGAATTTATTTATTTATCATTTATCAATTGCTTGCTTAACAGATACCTGACAAATAATTCCGCTTCAGCAAGTTTTCCTTGTAGTGACGATGGTTAGACGTAAAAGAATGATTACGCTTGAATAAGGAACTTATTATAAATGCTGTTCCCCAGGGTGTAGAAATTGCCCTTTTAGAGGATAAGAAACTAGTAGAATTGCATCATGAAAAAACTGATGCCAGTTTTGCTGTGGGAGACTTATATCTTGGAAAAGTCAAGAAGCTTATTCCAGGTTTGAACGCGGCATTCGTAGACGTTGGTTTCGAAAAGGATGCTTTCTTACATTACACCGATTTAAGTCCTTACGCGCGATCTCTTCTAAAATTCACTCAACAGGCAATCAACGACAATAACGCGAATGGATTTGATTTTAGCAATTTCCAGGTAGAACCGGAGATCATCAAAACTGGTAAAATCAATGAAGTTTTAAGTGGAAAACCGAATCTTCTTGTACAGATATTGAAGGAACCAATAGCAGCTAAAGGTCCACGTCTTAGCTGTGAGATTTCTTTGCCTGGTCGATTTGTAGTTATCACCCCATTTAATGATATTGTCGCTGTATCCAGAAAAATTCATTCTGCAGATGAGAGAAAACGTCTGCAAAAAATCGTGGAAGCTATTAAATCAAAGAACTTTGGTGTGATCGTTCGTACTGCCGCAGAAGGAAAGAATACAGCTGAGTTACACGAAGATCTTTCCATGCTTGTTGAAACCTGGAAGGCTATTCAAAAAAATTTGAAGGGCGCAGTTGCACCGGCCAAGATTTTAAGCGAACAAACCAAAACGACGAGCATGCTCCGCGACCTTCTGAATGAAGATTTCAATAAGATCGTTGTGAATGATCGTAATATTTTCAACGATACGAAGAACTACATACATAGAATCGCCCCTGAGAAGTCTGATATCATTTCTTATTACAATAACGGCCTTCCGATTTTCGACCAGTTTGGAATCACCAAACAGGTAAAGGCCGCATTTGGCAAAACTGTTAACTTACCCAGTGGAGCTTACCTGATCATTGAACACACCGAAGCTCTACATGTAATTGATGTCAACAGTGGCTACAAAAGCGTAAGTAATAACCAGGAGCAAAATGCTCTTGAGACAAATCTCGAAGCCGCAGCAGAAATATCAAGACAGTTACGACTGAGGGATCTCGGAGGAATTATTGTAGTTGATTTTATCGATATGAAGCTTCCCGATAACAAGAGGAAGCTAATGGAAGCAATGGAGGAATGCATGAGGCCTGACAGGGCAAAGCATGCCGTTCTTCCGATTTCAAAGTTTGGACTGATGCAAATCACCCGGCAACGCATGAAGCCGGAGATGAATATCAATACGCAGGAAGTTTGTCCATCCTGTGCGGGAACGGGCAAAATCTCCTCAACACTTTTACTCGAAGATGAGATAGAAAAGAATTTAAGTTATCTCCTTACTCATCAACATAAAGATCTTACGTTGGCTGTACACCCTATCCTATATGCCTACTTAACGAAAGGTCGATGGTTCAATTCTAAGACGTGGCAATGGAAATGGAAGTATGGTAAAAAAATAAACATCCGGGAAAATACGAACTATCATCTCACTGAGTTTCATTTCTTCGATAAGCACGACGAAGAAATCAAATTATAGCCCGCAAAAAATAACATAACAATTCCCAATTTCCTTCAGCTTAAAAGGTACAAAAAGCCGCGCATCAGCTGTACGGCATTATGTCTGGTTTGACCTCTATATTCGATAGTTACTCCCTATTCCGGTTTCCTCCCAGGAAGATTAGTATATATTGGATCAAAGTGACAACAGAAGCTAATGCAGCCACCACATAAGTCATTGCAGCCCACTTCAAAGCATCTTTTGCCTTTGGATATTCGTTGGGGGTCGTAATGCGTGTTCTATTCAACCACGCCAGAGCTCTGTTGCTGGCATCAAACTCAACAGGCAAAGTAATTAAGGAAAAAACCGTAGTCAGGGCAAAAAGTATGATACCCGCCAGCAGCAATTGTGGGAACTGGTTGATCATAATAACGCCCGCTAAAAGCACCCATTGTACGATGCCAGAGCCAAATTGGACCACCGGTACCAGTCGGCTACGTAATTGGAGCCATCGGTACAGGGTCGCGTGCTGGACCGCGTGTCCGCATTCATGGGCGGCCACGGCAGCCGCCGCAATCGAGCTTCCACGGTATACGTCCGAGCTCAGGTTTACGGTTTTAGTCAAAGGGTTATAGTGATCGCTTAGAAACCCGTTGGTGGAAGTCACCTTCACGTCGTAGATACCATATTCTCTTAACATCTTTTCTGCTACTTCGCGGCCAGTTAAGCCCGATATCAGCGGAACCTTGCTATAGGCCGAAAACTTGCTCTTTAAAATACCTGAGACAAGCATACTCAAGCCCAAAAACACTAAAGAAGCCATCAAAATCGCTGGTGTCATTACTTTATATATTTATATTTCAAAGTTTATATCACAAAACAATTACCAATATTTTTTTTACCATTTTCAACAGTTTTTTACCAAGCTTTTTAGTCGTTTTGTCACCCCTTAACTTGATGAAAAACAACCCCTGCCATTTTATCATCAGTACGTTCTCATCGTTGACATTTATTTCGTAACAGGCTTATCTTGAACTTGTTAGCTTGAGCTCTCTGGAAGTTTTGGTGGGCATTTATCGGAATTAGTTTTTATTCACACCGTCAAAAAATAATTTTGTTATGTGGCACTAATTTGTAATTTAGTGCAAGAATTTAATGGGTTAGTAAGTAAAGGGTCAACAGCAATGTTGGCCCTTTTACTTTGCAAGAATTCCACAGAAAATTTGTTCTTAGTTACTTTTTCGCCGGGTAGCCTTCACGAGCATAGCCTTCTAGATTTATCGGATCAATATTTATCTTCCCGCTAATTTTATTACATGAGCAAAGCAAAAACTGCATTCTTTTGTTCTAACTGTGGATACGAAAGTGCGAAGTGGGTCGGGAAGTGTCCATCTTGTGGTAGTTGGAATACATTTCAGGAAGAAATTATTCACAGAGAAAAAAATATAAAAGAAAATGGATGGAAGAGCTATCGTGACGAAAAGAGGGATTTTAAAGTTATACCACTTCATCAAATCACCAACAACGAACAACCTCGATTGATTTCAGCAGATCACGAGTTAAACAGGGTTCTTGGAGGAGGGATTGTTCCGGGCAGCATTGTATTGATCGCAGGCGAACCAGGAATTGGAAAGTCGACTTTGTTTTTACAAAATGGCTTACTGATGAAAGATGTCGTTACACTTTATATCAGTGGAGAAGAAAGTGAGCAGCAAATCAAAATGCGGGCAGACCGATTAAACATCTCGCATGATAAATTTTTTCTCCTTACTGAAACGGACACACAAACGATTTTTCAGGAGATAAAGAAGCTACGACCTCAACTTGTTATTGTTGATTCGATTCAGACCATACAATCTCCTTTTATTGATTCGTCCCCGGGAAGCATCTCACAAATCAGGGAATCCGCAGCAGAGTTTCAGCGATTTGCCAAAGAAACAAATACGCCGGTATTTTTAATCGGCCACATTACGAAAGATGGCACAATAGCAGGCCCGAAGTTACTTGAACATATGGTTGACACAGTATTACAATTCGAAGGCGATCGCCATTACACCTATAGGATACTGCGCACTTTAAAGAACCGGTTTGGTAGCACAGCAGAATTAGGTATTTATGAAATGACAGGTGAAGGCATGCGTGCAGTCAGCAATCCAAGCGAGATACTCATCACTCAGAAAGAGGATCAGCTTAGTGGCATAGCCATCGCAGCAACGATAGAAGGTATGAGGCCCCTGCTAATTGAAGTTCAGGCGCTTGTAACTCAATCGGTATATGGTACGCCTCAACGAACGGTTTCAGGTTTTGATCTCCGAAGATTACAACTATTGCTGGCCGTTCTTGAAAAAAGAGGCGGGTTTCATTTTGGCGTTAAAGATGTTTTCCTGAATATCGCCGGTGGGTTAAAAGTAGAGGATCCATCGATCGATCTCGCAGTACTCTGCGCGTTGCTAAGCTCGTATGAAGACATTCCTCTGCCGCACCAGATATGTTTTGCAGGTGAAGTTGGACTGAGTGGAGAAATCAGAGCAGTGAACAGAATCGAACAACGAATTGCCGAAGCTGAGAAACTCGGATTTGAAAAAATCATTGTTTCAAAATACAATCTGCCTGGTGGAAGACAAGGTCAAAAGGGATTAAATCAAACACATCATAACATAGAAGTTGTCACTAAAGGACGCGTTGATGAGCTGTACCAATATCTGTTTTAACACAAGAAACACAGGATGCTTTTAGCCAATCCCTTTCAATCTCTGGCCAACTTGATTTTTCCTAAGCTATGTACAGGTTGCGGAAATGATCTGTTTGGGACAGAAGAAGTATTATGCCTGCAATGTATCGATAAATTACCTGCAACTAACTTTCATTTGCATGCTAATAATCCGGTTGAAAAAATTTTTTGGGGACGCTTACCTCTTGTAAGTGCATCAAGC
This sequence comes from Flavitalea sp., assembly GCA_036742645.1. Lineage (GTDB taxonomy): Bacteria > Bacteroidota > Bacteroidia > Chitinophagales > Chitinophagaceae > Flavitalea. Next base: position 14,984 of record DAINQQ010000050.1, on the reverse strand, counting down.
CATTTTTATTTTACAAAAGATTCACTGCTTCAACATTTGCTTCATGCGTTCAAATACAAAAACGCTGTGGAAATAGGGTTGTATTTTGGCAGATGCATGGGCAGAAGCTTTCTTCAATCAAACCGATTTAATAATATTGATGCGTTGATTCCCTTACCCCTACATCCGAGGAAGGAAAAGAAAAGAGGCTATAACCAGGCAACCGTTTTGTGTGAAGGAATAGCCGAAATAACAAAGGTGCCTGTTCTTAAAAGTGCCGTTATAAAGCCCAGGTCAACTCAAACCCAAACGCATAAAGACCGCGTCGGGCGATGGCAGAACATCGAAGGAAAATTTTTGTTAGCAGATGTTGCCCCGATTGCGAACAAACATGTTTTGTTGGTGGACGATGTCGTGACCACGGGAGCCACACTGGAATCATGCGGTCAGCAGTTGTTGAACATAGAAGGCCTGCAACTCAGCATTGCTACACTGGCTTACACGTCCAGATGATCTGCAATTAAAATGAACGTTATGCGTTTTATAGTAGGTAAGTCTACCTATTTTTGATGCTGATGAAACCATTCCATGTCCTTGTAACTGCTATTGTTCTCTTTACAGTCTCCTGCAAAAAAGAAAGTCTTATTACATCGGGCGGCGCGAAACTCAGCACCTCTGTCGACACATTATACTTCGACACGCTATTTACTTCTGTGGGATCCGTTACCCACTATTTTAGAATCTTCAATAATAATGATCAGAAACTGCGACTCGGTAGTGTCTTGCTGAAAGGTGGGATAAGTTCTGCATTCAAGATAAATGTAGATGGCGTTCCCGGACCCGTAGTGAATGAAATTGAGATCGATGCAAATGATAGTGTACATGTTTTTGTTACTGCGAAGATTGATGCTACTGTAACCAACATTCCATTTGTTATCCAGGATAGCATACTTATTGCCTACAACGGCAACGAAAAATGGGTTCAGTTAGAGGCATGGGGTCGGAATGCAAACTTTTACCGATCGAGAGTTATTGCCGGAAATGAAAGCTGGACAAAGACCAAACCTTACGTTATTCTGGATGGTTTATTCGTAGCTCAAGGAGCTACGTTAACGATAAACGAGGGCACAAACATTTTTGTTCATGCCGATGCTCCAATAATTATCGACGGAACACTCAAAGTGTTAGGAGACAAATTTGACAGCACGCGTGTTGTAATCAGAGGAGACCGCCTTGACGAGCCATATAAATATTTCCCCGCAGGCTGGCCAGGCATCTTTTTTCGGGAAAGCAGTGTAAACAATGAACTGAATTTCCTAAATATCCATAATGCATACCAGGGAATTGTTGCCTTACAGCCATCCCCAAATGCAGCTCCAAAGCTTTCTCTTAACGAAACGATTGTGGATAACTGTTATGACGCCGGCATTTTGGCTGTACAGTCATCTGTCAAAGCAAAAAATTGCCTCATCAGTAATTGCGGCAAAAATTTGGTGTTGATAAACGGAGGTATTTACGAATTCTCCCATTGTTCAGTTGTTACAATTTCCAATAATTACATTCCGCATAAGGACCCGGTATTGTTACTTACAAACTATATCCAGGAGGGTAATACTCTTGTAAGCAATCCGCTTTCTGCAGTGTTTAGCAATTGTTTGTTTTGGGGGGAAAATGGCACAACAGAAAATGAGGTTGTCGTCAACAAACAGGGCTCTGCTTCGCTCGATGTTAATTTTCAAAATTGTTTGTGGAAAGTGAAAAAAGATCCGGCGTCAACTCCTGGTGTTAAATCTTCAAATATTATTGCGAACCAGGACCCCGCCTTCGATAGTATAAACGTTCAGAGGAATTATTACAATTTCCGCCTGAAGGATGGTTCCCCGGCTGTTGACAAAGGCATCGTCACGGGTATATTTACAGATTTAGACGGGAATCCCCGACCGGTTAGACTTCCCGACATTGGCTCATATGAAAAGCAGTAATAGGCAATCATAAATTTAGTTTTTTACCTGTTTTTAGCACCATCTTTGCAGTGAGCATTGATTGGAATCATCGCCTACTATTAAAAATCTCAATTATGATACGCTTAGCTTTATTGTCCTTTACTGTGTTTGTTGCAATGTCTATTTACGATTTTAAAGTGCCAGCACTTGATGGCGGAACTATTGATCTGTCAAAGTATAAAGGCAAAAAAATAATGATCGTAAACACCGCTTCAAAGTGCGGTAATACACCTCAATACGATGGATTGCAGAAACTGCAAGAGAAATACAAGAGCACTTTGGTGATCATCGGTTTTCCGGCCAATAATTTTGGGCAACAGGAACCTGGAACGAGTGAGGACATCCAGGAATTTTGCAAAAAAAATTACGGGGTCACTTTTCCCATGGCGCAAAAAGTTTCTGTGAAAGGTGATGATATACATCCATTATTTAAGTACCTAACAGAAGAAGCAAAGCAGATCGGCATCGAGGATCCAATCAAATGGAACTTTACGAAGTTCCTGATTGACGAAAACGGAAAGCTGATAACTGTCATTCATAACAAGGTGCAGCCCATGAGTGAAGAAGTTACCAGGTATCTGAACTGATCTGGCTTCTTTACGTGTAACTTCAGCCATGCAAAAGCTCCATGCTTTTCCATGGCTTTTTTGCTAATATGTGATTGATTGAGGATAAATGCGGGATCATCCGGAATACTCATCCGGCGAATGAACTTTGCCAAAAATCGACCTTATCAGGTCATTAGTCGAAAAAATTGAGAGCCGCAGTTTTTTATTTACAACTTTACATTGTTGAATCCAATACGCGAAAAATCTGATCCAAATTCCTTGAAGAACTATAGAACCAATTCCTAAAAACCATCGAAAAAGATCTTAAGACCCCTAAACCCTATCCAATGATCTGTTGAGGACCGGCCTGGTTACTGATCTACTCAACATTTTTGAGCCGCTCATCGAGCGGCTTTTCTTTTAGCACAAATGCGTATTTATTATCTTCGTGCGTATGCTTTTTAAAGATGTGATAGGTCAGACGGACATAAAAAAACACCTGATTGAACTCGTCCAACACAACCGGCTAAGTCATGCCTTGTTATTCGTGGGAAAGGAAGGAAGCGGTGCTTTACCACTAGCACTGGCTTTGGCGGGTTTCGTTTGCCTCGCCCCGGCTTCCTCCGATGAAAGCCCCGAAAATTCGGAGGAATTTTCATTGTTTGGAAATGATCCGGCCTTGCAAAAGAAAAACATCTCCTCTACCCCGTTGGGGATTGCGAGACCGCAGCTCGACGAATGGATGCAAAAACATCCTTCATATTCAAAAGTGCGTGACATGGTGCATCCTGACATACATTGCACTTATCCGGTAATTACAAAAAAGACAGGAACTCCGCCGATCAGCACCGATTGGATTCATGAATGGCGACAATTTATCTCTTCAAATCCCTACGGCAACGTTTATGACTGGCTACAGTTTATTGAAGCAGAGAACAAGCAGGGAAACATCACAGCACAGGAATGCAACGACATCATTCGAAAACTAAACCTGAAGAGCTTTGAAAGTGAGTACAAAGTGCTGATTGTATGGATGCCTGAATATCTTGGCAATGAAGGCAACAAACTACTAAAACTCATCGAGGAACCTCCCGCCAACACTTTATTTATCCTTGTTACGGAAAATGAATCCCAGATCCTGCCAACCATTTTATCCCGCACCCAACTGGTAAGGATACCTGCGCTTGATGCAGACGAGATTGCGGCAGCGCTTGTTGAACGTGTCAAAATTCCCCAGGATCAAGCACGTAAAATCGCGGCCGTTGCTGACGGTAACTATCGTGAAGCCCTACAACTCGCGCAACATTCAGGAGAAGACTGGGAAATCCTACTGCGGGATTGGCTGAATTCTATCCTTAAGACTGGGCCGGTCGCCCAGGTAAAATGGGTTGAAGAAGTCAGTAAACTGGGCCGCGAACGGCAAAAGCAGTTTCTTCGCTATTGCAATCACCTGTTGGAGCAGGCAATCCGCTTAAGAATACTCGGGGAAGGAGGAAGATTGGAACATCCCGGCTTTCTAATACCTGAAAATGAGCGTGATTTTGCAGAAAGGCTTAACCAAATTGCTGATATCTCACAGCAAAAAGCGATCGTCGAAGAACTTGATAATGCGTCGTATTACGTTGAGCGAAATGCCAACCCAAAGATGCTTTTCCATGCCTTAACCATCAAATTGTACCATATTTTGGCTCACCGGCAGGCGGTCCATATCACATAGAGCAGTTTCAGCGTTTACACTTATATTTGTAAACAGGCCAAAATGAGGACGAAGGATTGTGAAGAAGGAAGGTTATGCATGGAGATCGTGTGACATGTTTTGCTAAGTTATCTTACTTCTCTATAAATAGCTTATTCCGCCTCCATGAATGGAGGACCGTTTGTTTGCTTAGACCATATAACAGCAAACAAATTACTAAACGGCATAGCAATCAACCGGGTAAGTTCTTCATCCTGTTCCTGGCCAAAATATATTTCTCAAATTTCAATTCTAGTAATAGATGGGCTGTAGTAATTGCGGAACGGGTAAACCAAACGGATGCAAAAGCAATGGAGGATGCAGTACAGGAAGCTGTAACAGGATGAATGCATATGATTGGTTGGTAAATCTGCCGCTGAGTGATCCTGAGAGTTATTGCAAGATTATCGAGGTGAGTTTTAATAATGGAAGCCGAAAGGACTATTTTAGAAACATCACTATTCATCAACTTGAAAAAGGTGATATGATTTGTGTTGAGGGCGTTAGCGGATTTGATGTTGGTGAAGTGAGTCTTACCGGCGAGATTGTTCGCCTCCAGTTAAAGAAGAAGGGAGTCCAGGAATACGACTCTGAGATTAAAAAAGTAATACGTCGTGCGTCTGATAAAGACGTCGAGATCATGGCACAGAATAAATTGCGCGAATCTGAAGCGGTGATACGCTCACGGGCAATCGCCAAGCAATTGAACCTTGACATGAAGATCAGCGAGGTCGAAATTCAGGCCGATGGAAGGAAAGCGACCTTCTTTTATATTGCTGACGATCGGGTGGATTTTCGCGAGTTAATCAAGATATACGCAAAAGAGTTCCGGGTAAAAGTCGAGATGCGGCAAATTGGTGCCCGTCAGGAAGCCGGAAAAGTCGGCGGCATTGGAAGCTGTGGCCGCGAACTTTGCTGTGCTACCTGGCTAACGGATTTCAAATCGGTCAATACAACCGCCGCAAGATATCAGAATCTTTCTATCAATCAGAGTAAATTAAGTGGTCAGTGCGGCCGGCTTAAATGCTGTTTGAATTATGAACTCGACACATATCTAGATGCGTTACAACACTTCCCTGACAACGCGGATTCCATCCAGGTAGCGAAGGGAACCGCCATACTAATAAAGAAAGATATCTTCAGAAACCTGATGTGGTACATTTTGCCTGACAGTAACAAGCAATACCCTGTTCCGATCGAACGCGTGAGAAAAATAAAACAACAAAATTCCCAGGGCATTATACCGCAGGAGTTGGAAGCTGTGGAGGTGACCAGCCAAAAACCCAAGGAAGTTGAACCTGAGTTTGTGGATGTGGTAGGACAAATCAGTTTGAGAACCCTTGAAAAAGCAGAGAAAAAGAAAAGGCATCATCCCCAGCAAACTAAACATCAGCCTAATAAGCCCGCGCCTCCCAACCGGCCGCGCAGGGATGATAGAAGGAACAACCCAAAAAAATAATTGAGCGTGTGAGTTGTTTCAATTTGTTCCGTCGTTTTCATAACGGAAAACAGATCTTTTTGCTGTATCCTCAATTCTAAAACGATGAACCGTTTTTTTATGAAGTCTATGATCGTATTCGGGATCATCTTAATCGTCTGGATCATCTTTGCGCAAAGTTGCATGACATTCCGGAAAGCAGATGGTGAAATGAAAAAAGATTTTGAGTCAAAGGGAGTAATACTGAAAACGATAACAGAGAAAGTTGATGGACGAAATATACATTATGCGCAAACAGGACAAGATAGCTTGCCCACGCTCGTGTTTATCCACGGAACGCCCGGAAGTTGGAATGCATTTGCCAACTATCTCGAAGACCCAGATCTGTTACAAAAGTATCGGCTGATTTCCATCGACCGGCCGGGTTTCGGGTATAGTGATTTTGGAAGAGCCGAAAATTTGCAGCGTCAGTCGGAATTGATCAGTCCATTGTTGTACAAACTCGATAATGGTCAACCCGTGTATCTGATCGGTCATTCACTGGGTGGACCAATGATTATTTTGTTAGCGGCTGACAATCCGAACTTTATTGACGGACTTGTACTGATTTCCGGTTCTGTTGATCCGGCAGTCGAGAAGCCGGAGAAATGGCGTCCGTTGATATTCAACACGCCACTAAACCTGTTGGTTCCGGGAGCATTCAGGCCTTCGAACATGGAATTATGGTATTTAAAAACTGATCTGGTCAAGTTAGAGGAGGCATACAAAAAGATAGACTGTCCGGTATACTTTATCCATGGCGAAAAGGATACCTGGGTTCCGCCCGGTAATGTCTCGTATGCTAAAAAAATGTTGGTAAATGCAAAAAACATTGAGGAGCATATGCTTCCGGGAGGCAATCACTTTATTCCATGGACAAAATATAAAGAGATCAAAGAGGTGCTGTTGCACTTAAATGATAGTGCTCAAAACAATAACTCAATGATAACAGGGCACTGAATAAATTCCGGTAAATTTGTATCTTGTTTCAAATAAAATACTAAACCTATGGCATTTTTTAAATCGGGAAATCCAACGCTAAGCGAAAAAAACTTTGAAAAAACAATTCACACAACGGGTGATGCCGGAGTGATGACTGAAAAAGGAACGCTCAACAAGTTTGGATTGTTAATGATATTGGTACTAGGATCCGCTTCTTTCACCTGGAAAGCTGCTGCTGAGGGCGTGAATATAATGCCCTGGATCATCGGCTCAGCGATTGGGGGATTGATTATTGCTCTGGTTCTTGCCTTTAAACCCATATGGGCTTCATTTCTTGCACCAGTATATGCTTTGATCGAGGGAGTTTTTGTAGGTGGCATCTCTGCATATTATAATGATGCATTTTCTCAAATCGCTCCGAATATCGTGATGCAGGCAGTGGGTATTACTTTTGGAGTAGTCATTGCAATGTTCGGTCTATATCGTTTTGGAGTTATCAAAGCAACCCAGAAGTTTAAAGCAATCGTGTTCACCGCTACGGCAGGTATCGCGATGTTTTATCTTCTTGCTTTTGTTCTTCGCTTTTTTAATATTGAAATGCCTTTAATCCATAGCAGCGGAACCTGGGGCATTATGTTTTCACTCGTAGTTGTGGCTATTGCGGCGTTAAACCTTATTCTTGATTTTGACATGATCGAGCAAGGATCAGCAATGGGGGCTCCAAAATATATGGAATGGTACGGCGCATTTGGATTGCTTGTTACAATTGTATGGCTGTATATTGAAATTCTCAGGTTGCTTTCGAAGTTTGCGAAAAAATAGTGAAGATGTGAGATGTAGGATGCGGGATGTACGATGCAATATAAACAGGCTCAAGTAAACGAAAATATACCACCATCTATAAAAAAGTCTGAACGACAAGTTCAGACTTTCTTTTTTTAAAGCCTTCTTTATAAGATAATATACCACTCGGGGGTACGCTATACGGATACATCTTACATCTAACCACACATCTTACATCGTACATTCTCACCATCCATCCCCGTCAAGCGCATTTCCGATTCCGCCTAATAAACTTCCTTCTTCTTTACGTCTCACTGTACCATATGATAAGATTCTTCCCGCCAGTCGACTGATAGGCAGGGTCTGGATCCACACTTTTCCAGGACCCCTTAATGTTGCAAAAAACAATCCTTCACCTCCAAATAAGGTGTTCTTGATTCCTCCTACAAACTGAATATCGTAATCGACTGTCTGGCTGAATGCGACTATACAGCCTGTATCTACTTTCAACAGCTGCCCGGGTTGAAGCTCTTTTTCTGTTACATGTCCGCCTGCATGGACAAATGCCAATCCATCGCCTTCAAGTTTTTGCATGATGAAACCCTCTCCGCCAAACAGACCTGTACCCAGTTTACGTTGAAACTCAATTCCCACAGACACGCCTTTTGCGGCACAAAGAAAAGAGTCTTTTTGGCAAACGACTTTATTTCCCATCTTTAATAGATCGAGGGTAATGATTTTGCCAGGATAGGGTGATGCAAAACTTACTTTCTTTTTAGCTTGTGATGTGTTTGTGAAAGCAGTCATAAACAAACTTTCACCAGTAAGCAGTCTTTTTCCCGCAGACATCAGTTTACCCATAAAGCCCTGCTGCTTTGCGCCATCACCGAAAATCGTTTCCATCTGTATTCCGTCTTCCATCATCATGAATGCACCGCTCTCTGCAATCGCCGTCTCACTGGGGTCGAGTTCAATTTCGACGTATTGCATTTCTTCGCCATGAATCTGGTAATCTATTTCATGATTTGTTCTCATTTTTTATTATAGTTTTTGTGAAGTTAGCAAAGAATAATATTGCCCACATTGAAGAAATGATAAAAGGATTTAAAAAAGCAGTACTGTCGGCGTTAGAAAAAAGCCATCCCGATTTCCCGGGATGGCAAATCTCAACCAATCGTAGCAACTGCCTG
>DAINQQ010000050.1:0-6227 GCA_036742645.1 Flavitalea sp. | reverse complement strand
AAGCCATCCCGATTTCCCGGGATGGCAAATCTCAACCAATCGTAGCAACTGCCTGACTATTAGCAACCCTTATTTTAGAACCATGACCCGATGAAAGCTTCGTTCGCTGGTTCGTTTATTAACTTACTTCTGCGACGTCTTGTTTCAAACCAATGCACGATCATAGTAATCAGCATCAGCAGCATGAAAATAAGAGTAAAGGGAGGGATGCCTAAAAATGAAATCCATTTACCGCCATACATTCTGCGCATAGGGCGTTTCAGCCTTTCCGCAATCAGGTACATACTTGGCACAATTACCAGGGTCATGAAAAACGCAAACAGTAACCCGTAAATAATTGTCCATGACAGTGGCTTCCAGAACACAGCATTATCGCCTCCAAAGAAAATATTCGGATTGAGTTCAGAGAACATGCGGATGAAATCTATATTAAATCCGAAGGCCAATGGAATCAACCCGAGAATCGCGGCAATTGCAGTAAGCATTACCGGTATAATGCGCGTTTTACCAGCCTGGATAATAGCTTCCCGGGTTTTTAGTCCACGTTTACGTAACTCGTCAGCAAACTCAATTACCAGGATACCATTTTTTATGACAATACCAGCAAGTCCCACAATTCCGATACCTGTCATCACCACAGAAACTTCCATTCGCGTAATCCCAAATCCGAGGAGTACGCCAATCACGCTAAAAATAATTTCAGTAAGAATGATTACCGATTTGCTGACTGAATTGAATTGAAGAATCAGAATAAACAAGATCAGCATAAGGGCAATCACCAAAGCTTTAAACAAAAATGCGGCAGTTTCCGCCTGTTGCTCCCCTTCGCCAGTCTGGCTTATACTAACAGTGTCTGGGATTTCCGGTTTTTCAGAAAAAGTGGCTATATGATCCGCCAGCTCCGCATTCACGGCAGTTGGAGTATATCCCTGTGTGGTCAGCACATTTGATGCGAGCGTGATTACCCTTTTTTGATCCTTACGTTTCACGCTACCAAGAGTACTGGTATAGTCAACTTTTACCACAGAACTTACCGGGACGCTTTTGATCGCTCCACCGGAAGCCATATCCTGAAAACTTATATTCATATTCAGCAGGCTTGCCAGGTCATTTCGTTGTATCTCATTATTGCGCAATTGAATTTTATATTCGTCTTCGCCGTCTTTGATCTTAGAAACTTCACGGCCAAATAATGCTGTTCTTATTGCCATTCCTACTTGTCCCGATGATACGCCTTCCATCAAAGCTCTCTCTCTGTCAACAGTAAACGCGATCTCCGGGTTCGACAGGTCCACATCCATTTTTAATTCTTCTACGCCCGGCGTTTGAATTGAGTCAAGATAGTTTTTTAAGGCGACTGCGGTTTTGATAAGATCGTCAAAATTTTCACTGCTGATTTCAATATTGATGGGAGGTTCCGTAGGTGGCCCACCCTGTTCCTGATTAACAGATAATTCTGCTCCAGGGATCGCTCTTACAACAGCGCGAATAGAATCCAGATAAAGGGCGGTTGACCTTCCATGACGTTTTTCAAATTCAACAAAGGATACCTGTATACGTCCCAGTTCCGGCCTGGTACTTCTGTCGCCACTCATCGGATCAGCTGCACCAACGGCAATATTGGTGATCACACTTTCTACAATAGGATTTGTTTTGCCATTTTCCATGTCCAGTACCTTATAAACCTTACTCTCCAGCACTTTAGTTATCGAGTCAGTATATTGGACATCTGTGCCTACAGGCAATTTCAAGTATACAAACACCTGGTTTGGATCGCCACTCGGAAAGAAAACAACCGGCACCTGACGTAGACCAAAAAAGATGAAGGAAAAAATAAATAATCCAAAAGTTGCCAGAAGCAGCCAGACAGGTCTCCATCCGCGCAATCCCCAACGTAAGAGTGTTTCGTAATGACTCATCAACCAGGGAAGAAACCTCTTCTGAAATCTATGAATCACACCACTCAAAATATAATGGTTGAATAACACCAGGAGCACGATAAATAAAATCAGATTACCGAGAAACCTGAATTGCATTACGTCCAATAGGATACCCAGTCCGACAGCAATCCATAGAACGGGCTTTCTGAATATCTCACTCTTACGCTTTCCTGAATCGTCTTCGGATTGATTCATGAAATCAACCGCAAAAACCGGGTTCATAATGAACGCTACAATAAGAGACGCAGCCAACGTGAAAATCAGCATCGTCGGCAGATAGATCATGAACTTTCCAATAATGCCAGGCCAGAATAGCAAAGGAACAAATGGAGCAAGTGTAGTAAGCGTACCCGCCAACACCGGTACAAATACTTCGCCTGCGGCCATAATCGCGGATCGTTCCGACGTAAGCATACCTTTACTTTGAACTAAGATCCGGTGCGTGTTTTCAATCACCACGATGGCATCATCCACAATTATTCCTAATCCGAACAGTAGTGCGAAAAGAACCATGAAATTCAAAGTAAGTTCTGATCCTATGATTACTTCCGCAGCAGGCAGGAATAAAAAGGCAACGAACATACTCAGAGGCACGGACAGTGCCACAAAGAATGCGTTCGCAACACCCATAAAGAACATAAGGATGATCAGTACCAGTAGAAATCCAATAACTATTGTATTGACCAATTCATTAAAAGAAGTGCGGGTAAGCTTGCTTTGGTCGCCGGTGACGACTACATTCAGGTTTCTTGGAAATTGCGTCGTTTTTAATTCATCTACTATCCTTTTCACATCATCGGCCGTTGCAATGAGATTCTCCCCGGCCCGCTTGATTATGTTCAGCGTGATTACCTTTTTTCCATTAAGACGTGCATAGCTTTCAGTTTCCTTGATTGTGTCTTTTATCTCGGCAACATCTTTCAGGTAGATAGGCGATCCCTTCGTATTCCGTACAATTACTTTTTCAATGTCGAACGATGTTTTGAACTGTCCTTTCAGTTGCAGGTTTCTCTTTGTATTTCCTACATCTAACAGACCGCCGGAAATATCCAAATTCTCCCTGGCCACGGCATTAGCAATATCATCATACGTAATACCCGCATTCTGCATACGGAAATTATCCACGTTTATCTGAAATTCTCTCTCCGGTGCACCCACCAGGTCTACCCGATTGATCTGAGGCAACTCTTCCAGCCTGTCCTGTAACTCCTCAGCATATTTTTTTAAGCGCACAACATCATAATCACCACTGACATTCACATACATGATAGGCATATCCGAAAAACTCACCTCCATTGCTGTGGGCTCCTCGGTAAGATCAGTAGGTAAATCTGTTTTAGCCTTATCCACAGCATCTTTAACTTTTTGAAGAGCGATATCGGTCGTAACATCAGTATCGAATTCAACAGTTATAGCCGAATAATCCTGGACCGAGGTACTATTAACTTTATTAATTTTTGCACCCGTTATGCCCTTAATTTGCTTTTCTATGGGCTGAGTTACGAGGTTTTCTATATCCCGTGGAGAATTTCCGACATATATTGTTTGCACATAGATAGTAGGAATTACGATATCAGGATATAGGGCTTTTGGCAACGTAACAAACTGATAAACTCCTGCCAGCGTAACAAAAAGAATCAGTAGGTATATTGTCGATTTATTTTTTATACTCCACGTTGTGGGTCCAAACTGTTTAACTCTCCCTTTTCTATTTTCTAATGCACTCATAGAATTAGTTTAATAATGTTGTGATCGTCTTTGATTTTTTGGTTTGCCTATTGGGAACCAATCAATACAACACTCACTATAATTATTTCATTACGCCTGTGTTGTAGTGACTAACTGGCCGTCATATAATCCCTGGAATCCTTCAATGATCAGGGTATCCCCGGTTTGTAAGCCACTCTTAACTTCAAGTCTGTCTCCATAAAATTGTCCGATATTAACCGAACGCTTACGCGCGATCATTTTCCCGTTCTCTTTAACAGCAACCATTACAAATTTTCCTTTATCGTCATTTTGCAATGTATTTACCGGGATACTGATGGCTGCAGAAGCGGCATAGTCCTGTATTTTAATCATGGCCAATTGATTTGGCTTAAGATTTTTTCCAGTCGGAATTTTGGCCTCAATTTCGAAGGCACGATTATTTGGATCGATAACCCTTCCTACTACACTCACTTTCGTTCTTATTGTATCGTTGTTTTGCTCCGGCAAGGTTACAAGCAGGTTGGTGCCTACACCAACGCGGCTAAGGTAATTTTCCGGAACGGCTGCAACCACTTTTAAATCGCTTGTATTTACAATACGAATGCCTTTCATAGCAGCTGTCTGTGGCGAAAAGGTTTCGCCTACTTTGATATTTACCTCGTCGGCGACCCCGCTCATCTGTGCATAGACGTTTGCTTCTGCAAGTTGTTCTCTTGCGGTGGCTATTTGCTTTTGCATCGATTCGACATTGTTCTTTGCCGTGAGTAACTGTACCTCTGTACCAATATTTTGGTTCCAGAGATTTTGCTGGCGCTGGTAAATATCCTGCGCATAGCTCAGTTGAGTCTGTAGCTGATCAATTTGTTTTTGACCTACGGAATTATCCAGGCGCACTAGTAATTGTCCTTTGCGGACCTGCTGGCCTTGCTTTACATATATTGCTGTAACCATCCCACCCATTCCTCGGGGAGTTACATAAGCAATATTTTCTGCATCAATCTTTCCCTTCAAATCGATATAATGCAAAAAGCGGCCGGGTTCAAGTACTGCAAGCGTAACCAACTTTTCCTTTTCCTTAACTACTGTAGCAGTATCGAGCTTTGAAATTTCCTTTTCCAGCTCCGCGATATCGGCGCTAATTTTCTTCTGTTCGTTCTTTAGTTTTTCCAACTTCACTTTTTTATCATTCAATTGACCTTTTTCTTCTTTGGTAGTACTTCCGCATGCTGCCGCGACTATTGAAAACGTCAGAATATAAGCAGCTTTAAAAATGTTTTGCATACAATTATGTTTATGAGTCATAGTATTTTTATTTATGGTAGTTTACCGGTAGCTTTCAGGAAATCGACTTTAGCAATGATGGTTTGATACAGCGAATTGATATAGTTTGTTTGTGCGTTTGTCAGATCTGTCTGTGCCGCATTGATCTCAGTATTCGATCCAAGGCCCATCTCATACTTCTTCTTTGTTTGATTATATACCTCTACCGCCAACTCCATATTTTGTTTCTGATAGTCCATGGTGGCAACAGCTGATTTGAAATTTGTCCTGGCCTGTTCTACCTCATTATCGATGGACAGCCGGAGGTTTTCAATATTATTAAGACTCTGTTGTAATTCAAGCTCTGCACGCCGGATCCTTGCATTTGCGGCAAATCCTGTAAAAAGCGGGACATCAATGCGAAGGGCGAATGAAGAGGAAGGAAAATAATCCCCCTGGTAAAAGTCAAATTGATTCCGCTGGGCGAATGTGTAATAACTCACGTTTAAACTTGCCCTTGGCAGTTTGCTTAACTTGTAGCGCCGTATATTAAACTCGCCAAGCTTTTTGCCAAGTTCAGCGTACTGAAATTCTTTTCTGTCTGAATATTGATAATTACTAATCTCCAGTACTCCATCCCTAAGCTGTCGGTCGGTAAGTGTATCTGTAAGCACCAACGTGTCTCTGATTGGCATGCCTAATAGAAACTTCAGACCGTAATAACCGTTTTCAATCGTATTGAGTGCTTTCACTCTTTCAGATTCCACGTTTGCGATTTGAACCGACAGTTTGTCGACATCTAATTTCTCAGCAAAACCACTCTTGTAAATCTCCCGTGTGTCACTGAGTAGCTGTTGCAACCTCGTAATATTAGCGTCCAACAATCCAATCTGTGTTCTACTAGCTACTAACTGATAATAGATCTTGTAGATATTAGCTTTTATCTGCTCTTGTGTTACCTCGACATTTTTCTTTTGAAACTCTATAGATGTCTTCCTCGCTTTGAGACCTATAAATACCTGTCCATCAAAAAGAAGTTGACTTATACTAAGGCCTAAGTTTGCATTCCATTTCGTGCCAAACTGCGCTTCTATCAATCCGAAATCATTAGGCGCCACAATAGTACTTCCATTACCGCCTTTAACCCCTTCCTGTTCCAAAACACCATATGTTCCGGCTGCAATGAAGTTTGGGAACACCTGCACAGCTATATTGGGATTGTAAATCATCCCGAAACTTCCGTTCACCTGCGGATAAGCCATGCCGGTAATTTCCCGGTTGGTCTGCAGTTGTATATCAACATTGGCCAATGCATTC
>DAINQQ010000049.1:12130-29233 GCA_036742645.1 Flavitalea sp. | reverse complement strand
GTCCATTGACGGCAGAACGCTTTTTAAAAACATAACATTTACTGTAAACAAAGGCGATAAAATTGCCATTGTAGCCGATGACCATATGGCTATTACCGCTTTCTTTGAAATTATAAATGGCGAAGCGACGGCCGATGGCGGTAAATTTGAATGGGGCGGCACGATTACAAAAGCCTATTTGCCGAACGACAACTCAAAATTTTTTACAGGCAACTATAACCTGATGGACTGGCTGCGCCAGTATGTTCCACCACATGTTACCGATGTTGATGAGCCGTTTCTTAGGGGGTTTTTGGGGAAGATGTTATTCAGTGGAGATGAGATCATGAAAAGGACCAGCGTCTTAAGTGGGGGAGAAAAGGTTCGCTGTATGATCAGCCGCATGATGTTACAGGATCCTAATGTGGTAATCCTGGATGAACCAACAAACCACCTCGACCTTGAATCAATTCAAGCTTTCAATGAAAGCATGGAAAATTTCAAAGGGATCGTGCTAATTTCTTCACATGATCATACTTTCCTTCAGACAGTTGCAAACCGTATCATCGAATTAACTCCAAATGGAGCAATTGATAAATTGATGACATTCGATGAGTATCTCGATGACAAGAAAGTGAGAAAAGCAAAGGGCGAGTTGATGACGGCCTAGTGCTTAAAGGTTTTAACCTACAGTTGTGTAAAATGTGTTTAGCCACGAAGGGCATGAATTACCGCTAATCAGGTTGGCGGTAATTCGTGCCCTTCGTGGCTAAAATTTTATTTCGTGGTTCGCTTAGGTCCCTCACCTCGGTTAACAATTCGCAAAACTTTGCCGGCTTTCAAAAGTCGATGTACGACGTTTTCTACTGCAGTTCATAGAGCATTGAAAAACAACCGTTCAAACAATAAAAGCTAACTTTAAACGCTAATAGAAAAACCATTTGTTTGTTCCTGAGGATATTGATATTGTGCCTCCTTACTACTGCTTCACTAACCACTGCTTATGCTCAGGCTCCGGGGAGTGCTAAGCCATTTTCTAACCTCCGGAACAAAATCATCCCAACAACCAAAGACACGATAAGATTGGACACAGTCAGTCTAATCCCCCAGACTGTAAAAGTGATTGGCGTCGCCGACTCTTTTTATTCCATTGATCACCTGAATTCTCTTCTAATTTGGCAAAGAAAACCGGCATTTGATTCCGTTCTCGTAAGCTACCGTGTTTTTTCTACAAGATTGAATGCCTCAGTACAGAGAATGGTCTATGACAGTGTGATGAATAACTTCATGAGTAAACCCTTCATCCCAGATTACGGAAGCAAGCAGGAGGATAGATTCTTTAATTTCGGCAACATCAACTATAATGGAAGTTTTGGACGTGGTATATCGTTTGGTAATGCGCAGGATGCCGTGGTTACTTCAAGCCTTAATCTGCAGTTAAGCGGATATCTTACAGACAGTATCGAGATTGCCGCAGCTATCACCGATAATAACATTCCGATACAACCGGATGGTACCACGCAACAGCTAAATGAATTCGACCGCATATTTCTTCAATTCAAAAAAAAGAACTGGCAGCTAAACCTGGGTGATATCGATATTCGCCAAAATCAAGCTTATTTCCTCTCTTTCTATAAGCGTTTGCAGGGAGTTGCTTTCGAAACAACGTCTCGCATAAGCGATTCGGTCAGCAACAAGATATTATTTAGCGGTTCCATCGCAAAAGGAAAATTCACCCGGAATATTTTTCAGGGCCAGGAAGGGAATCAGGGACCTTATCGCTTAACCGGCGCGAACAATGAATTCTTTTTTATCGTGCTTGCAAATACTGAAAGGGTCTTTATCGATGGAGAACTATTGCAGCGGGGTGAAGACCAGGACTACGTGATCAATTATAACACGGCCGAGATTGCATTCACGCCAAAAAGAATGATTACTAAAGACAGCAGGATCCAGGTTGAATTTGAATACTCTGATCGAAACTATTTAAATGCAAATCTATACCTGTACGATGAGGTGAAGATGACCGATAAACTAAAAGTATTTGTGAGCGGATTCAGTAATAGCGATGCCAAAAACTCTCCCATCAATCAAACCCTCGACGCTGGACAGAAAAATTTTTTAAGCTCGCTCGGCAATAATGTTAACCAGGCTTTTTATCCGTATGCCGTGTCGGACACTTTTTCCGTTGGCAAGATTTTGTACGCACGAATTGACACTGTACACAGCGGATCGACGACCCGCGATTCGATTTACGTTTTTTCAATGGATCCCGACAGCGCAAGATATAGCCTATCCTTCATCGATGTTGGTCAGGGGAATGGCAATTACATTCCTGATTTAAACGGTGCAAATGGAAAAGTGTACAGATGGCTGTCCCCGATCAATGGGATAAAACAAGGGCGATATGAGCCCGCTATTTTTTTAGTTACACCGAAGAAGCAACAGGTAATCACCGCAGGAATTAATTACAAAATCTCACCCAATACTGGTATCAATGCTGAAGCAGCTACAAGTCTTTATGATCAAAATACTTTTTCCTCAAGAGACCAGGCGAACCAACGCGGCTATGCGGCGAAGGTGCAGATAAACAATGTCCAAAGCATCGGTAGTCAAAAGAAAGGCTTGAATTTGAAAAGTGATGTCGGTCTTGAATTTGTTAACTCGAGATTCAGGCCTCTTGAGCGTCTGCGGAACGTGGAGTTTACAAGAGACTGGGGTTTACCATTAGTAGTTGCGCCGGAAGATGAAACTATTGTGACCGCTGGGCTGGAATTGAATGACTTGAAGAATAATTCAATCCGTTACCAGTTTACCAACTATTATAGAAGCAATATATTCAAAGGCTTTAGAAACAGCCTTTTTCAAAATCAGGACATTAAGGGATGGAAGCTCAACAACACAATTCATTTGTCAAATATTAGTTCTACCGTTGAAAAGGGATATTTTTTCAGACCGCAACTGGCAGTTTCGCGAACTCTTCCCAGGCTCAGAAATTATTTGGTGGGCGTGAGTTACGCGATAGAGCACAATGAAATAAGAAACAAGGTTTCTGAAAACATAACACCTCAAAGTTTCTCTTTTCGAACCTTCCAGGCCGCTCTCAAATCACCTGAGACTAACCCTAACCGCTGGGGTATTACATATTTCACCCGAACAAATTCACTTCCTTATGGAAAGTCTCTGGTGCGAACAGACCGGAGCCAGAATGTAACGGTTATGACGGAACTCCTGAAAAGTGAACGACATCAATTCAGATTCAACACAACATACCGGAATCTGGAAATAATCCGACCGGGATTGAATGGGTTAAAAGCGGACAATAGTTTGGTCGGAAGAGCCGAATACCAGGTCAATGAATGGAAGGGACTCGTGAATGGGAATGTTTTATACGAAGTAGGAGCAGGGCAGGAACAGAAAAGAGATTATGCATTTCTTGAAGTACCCGCAGGCCAGGGAGAATATACCTGGATAGACTACGATAGGAATGGCATTCAATCGCTCAATGAATTTGAAGTTGCCTTATTCCAGGACCAGGCAAAGTATATTAAGATTTTTACGCCTACCAACGACTTTGTCAAAGCAAATTATAATACGTTTAATTATAGCATTGCCTTTGACCCAAGGGCTGTGATCAACGCTTCCTCGGCGAAAGGATTGCCTAAACTTCTTTCAAAAATTAATATTCAATCTTCACTACAGTTAAATAAGAAGGAACTGGCCAATGGTATTGTACAATTCAACCCGTTTGCAAAACCCCTGAGCGATACTTCCCTTATCACACTTAACTCCATTTTCATAAATACATTTTCGTTTAACCGCTTTAGCTCGAAGTGGGGATTTGATGTTAATAATTCGCGTAATAGTAGCAAATCGCTTTTGACATATGGATATGAAAGCAGGCGACTGCACGACTGGATGTTCAGAGCAAGAGTAAATTTCACTCGTGAGCTCCTGTTTGATATTTCAGCCAGAACCGGTATCAATGAATTGCAAAGCTCTAATCCCAAGTTCGGCAACAGGAACTACAAAATTGATCAATCATCGTTGGAGCCAAGGCTCACCTTCACCAAGGGTGCTTACTTCAGAACCATTATTAGTTACAAATTCAGTAACAAAGAGAATAACGAGGACAGTAAGGAAACAGCTTTATCACATGCAGTAAATACAGAGGTCAAATACAATATCCTTCAAAGCACATCCATCCTGTCGAAGTTCACTTTCAGCAACATCAGTTTTACTTCAAAAGATCATGTCGTAAATGTAAATAGTCCAGCTTCCTATATTATGCTCGATGGATTACTTCCCGGGAAAAACTTCCTTTGGACACTGGACTTTACAAAGCGGTTATCAAATAGTCTTGAATTCAACATTCAATATGAAGGTAGGAAACCTGGATTAGCACGGTCGGTTCATATAGGACGGGCTTCTATAAGGGCCTTGTTGTAACGCCAATTAGCGCGAATATTGGGACACGAATTAACACGAATGATCTTTGGAGCAGTCACGCACTTCAACCTGTTGGCGTAAATTCGCGGTACAGGCAAGTAGTGCAAATATTTATCTGCCGATTAATAATTAGCGGCAATTCGAGGGATTTGTTACAACAGTCAGGCATTTCAAACTGTTGGCGCAAATTCACGTAAAAAAAGCCGGAAGTAAATACTTACTCCCGGCTTTTTCAGGTATTGGATGAATATTACTTATAAGGATTAACCGAAGATTCCACCTTTCTTTAAAGTTCTTACACCTTCACCAATCTTGAAGCCATTGTGATAAACTTCAATCTTGTAATCTCCTTTTTTGAAGTCGCCGTTTTGTCTCCAGGCAAATTCAACACGCTTTGTTTTTCCAGTTTCAATTTCAACAGGAACTTTTGCTGTGTAAGTTTTTTCGCCGTCTTCACGTGTAGTAAAGTTACCGGAACCAAGAGACTCAACGGATACAGGCTTTCCTTCTGGATCTGTGATCAACACATAAACATCTGTAGGACCTGATTGTGCAATACGATTGTTCACATCGAATGAAATAACGAGTTTGTCAACACGCTTGGCAGTAGAAGTTACTTTTTCTTTACCACCATTTTTTTCGTTGATAGGAGTGATAGCAATTGCGTTTGCATTCAGCGTGGAAGCGATATCTACCTTTTGCTCCAGTCCTTGCTTCACTGTTTCCAGTGTATCTTTTTGGGCTTTGTAAGTATCTCTTTCAACGGTTACTGCTTCTTTTTCTGTGGTCAGAGTTTGATTTTCCTGTGTTAAACGTGCTACTTCCTGCTCGAGGTTAGCAATCTTTCCGTTTAGCTCAGAGATCAAAGATTCTGCTTTTCTCTTCTCTGCAACAGTCAACTTATTCTTTTTAAGAATGCTACTGATCTGGCCTTTTAACTTAGAGATTTCAGTATTACGCTCTGAAAGCTTTCCTTCAATCTCATTGTTGTAACCAGTTAATGAATCCAGGCGAGCCAACGAAGCATCGAAGCTCTTTTGTAATTCATTCTTTGAAGAGTCAACTGCAACATATTGTGTTTGCAGTTGTGTCATCTTTTGGTCGTTGTTGTTTTTGTCCCACAAAAAGTATCCCCATGTACCGAGAATACCAACAGCCAGAAGACCTATTATAAGATTCTTCGAATCTCGTCTTGGTGGCTGATTTTGAGGGGTAGCTGAGGGATAATTGGTTGTACTCATAAATGTTGTTTTCAGATGTTATTAAATAAATGTAATATGAAACCGATTAAGAAATTATTTTGTCCGGATAGGGGAAGGGCGAAAACCATGCCAGACTTTTTTCCGATTAAGCATTTTTAATTGTTTATGTCCTAAAACGCTTAATCCCAGTGAGTTTCCCGACATTTCAATTATTTATTTATCGCCTTATTTATAGTAATATTGCGACGGTGTTTACACATTAATATACATGTATGTCTGCAGAAAAGATAATCGGAGAATGGAAAAAAAAGTTGTACAAACCAATTTATTGGCTTGAAGGCGAAGAAAATTATTATATAGATAAGGTGATGGATTTTGCTGAGCATAATATATTACCGGAGTCGGAAGCGAGTTTTAATCTTACTGTTTTCTATGGCCGCGATGCTAACTGGGCCGACGTAGTGAATGCCTGTTGTCGTTACCCTATGTTTGCGGAAATGCAGGTTGTGTTATTAAAGGAAGCACAACAAATGCGTGATATAGATAAGTTAGAGTCGTACATCGAGAAGCCCTTAACGTCAACCATCTTCGTGGTATCATATAAAGACAAAAAAGTGGATGGACGAAGCAGGCTTGCAAAGTTGCTTAAGGAGAAGGGTGTAATGCTGACCACAAAAAAAATGTATGAAAACCAATTGCCGGAATGGACGAGTGAGCTGATTCAATCAAAAGGATATAATATCGCCCAAAAAGCCTTGTATTTGCTTGTTGATCATATTGGTAATGACCTCAACCGAATCGATAATGAAGTAAACAAAGTGCTGGTAAACCTGGCGTCACGAAAAAACATAACTGAAGACGATATCGAAAAGTATGTTGGTGTTAGTAAGGAATACAATCCTTTTGAATTACAGGACGCACTGGCAAAAAAAGATGTCTCTAAGGCCATCCGGATCATCCAGTATTTTGAGGCGAATCCTAAAGCCGGACCTATTCAGCTTATACTGCCGACTTTGTATAATCTTTTTAGCAAGACCTATATGATATTCGGCCAATCGGCCAAGGATGAAAAAACCATTGCAAATAATATTGGCGTAAATCCATATTTCATGAAAGATTATCTGATTGCGCAAAAGAATTACGGTTATGAAGGAGTGGAAAATGCGCTGTTGTTGTTGCACACCTATAACCTGAAAAGTGTCGGTATAAATGATATAGGAACTTCAGATGCGTCGTTGTTGAAAGAATTGGTGATAAAGCTTGTGCACTCGAATTAGCGCGAAAAATATTCTAACGTCATTTGTTTATCTTTTGCGAGTTGGTCCTTTAGCGCATCCAGGTTTTCGAATTTAATTTCCGGTCGCAAATATTTTTTTACATAGACGCGGAGTGTCTTACCGTAAATATCTTCATTAAAATTAAAAATATTCACTTCAATCATAAACTTACCATCTGTCAATGTAGGACGGATGCCGATACTCATCATTCCTTGAAGTGGTGAGTGTTGTGTGGAGACCGGTGAGCGGTGCGTCGTGAGATTTTCATTCACCATTGACCATTCACGATCGACCAAAAGAGCTTCCACGATGTAAACGCCGTTCGCCGGAACAAGTTTCTCGTTGTCTTTCATCTCAAGGTTCGCTGTAGGATATCCGAGTGTCCTCCCCAGTTTATTCCCTTCTATAACGAGACCCTCAAAAAAATACTCATAACCCAGCAAACTGTTTGCAGCAGCGATATCCCCATGTTGTAAGGCCTGCCGGATGCGCGTTGAGCTGACAGTGTTTTCCTGAATAATATGGGGAGATATCTCAATTAGTTCAAAACCTAGCCTGGAACTGTACTCTTCGAGCAGCAAATAGTTACCACTTCGGCCCTTACCGAAATGATGGTCATACCCGATAATGACTGTGTGAGGATGAAACTTATTCACCAGGAATTGCTCTATATAATCTTCAGCACTGATCTGTGAAAATCTTTCATCGAAGGGAACAATAACCAAATGATCAATGTCAAGGGCCTCAAGCAACTCAATTTTTTCTTCGATCGTGTTAAGGAGTTGAATCGGAGGTTTCGACGAATTGATGACCTTGCGCGGGTGAGGATGAAAGGTTATAATGACAGTTTCTCCGTTAATTCGCCTGGCTTCGCTTTTAAGTTGAGCAATAATTTGCCGGTGCCCAAGGTGCACTCCATCAAAAGTTCCAATGGTAAGAACACATCTTTCAAAAGCCGGCAAATGATCTATATCCTTGTGTACTTGCATATTTTAGGAGTTGCAAAGTAAATACATAATTGAAAATTGAATATTGAATACTGAATATTTAGTTTTGCTGCTCAAATCCCTGTATGAGTTTATATTCTAAAAGAGGAGTCTCAGCCCAGAAAGAAGAAGTACATAAGGCCACCCAAAAACTCGATAAAGGTTTATACCCGTATGCATTTTGTAAGATCTATCCAGATTTTCTTACAAAAGACAGCGAATGGATTAATCTCATGCATGCCGATGGCGCAGGAACCAAAAGCATTCTGGCTTACCTGTACTGGAAGGAAACCGGGGATATTTCTGTTTGGAAAGGAATCGCACAGGACGCAATTGTTATGAATCTCGATGACCTGTTATGCACAGGGATATACAATAACATCTTGTTCTCATCAACCATCGATCGCAACAAAAAATTGATACCCGGCGATGTACTTGAAACCGTGATTAATGGAACCCAGGAATTTTTCAACGAATTGGAAACGATGGGAGTGAATATTCATTACCTGGGAGGCGAAACTGCAGACGTGGGAGACGTAGTTCGCACGATTGCAGTGAATGGAACTATGAGCGCGCGCTGGCCCAAAAACAAATTGATCACGAATGAAAACATTCGTCCCGGTGACGTCATTGTTGGGCTTTCAAGTGCGGGTCAGGCAGCATACGAAAAAGAATATAACAGCGGTATCGCCAGCAATGGACTTACCAGTGCCCGCCATGATGTGTTGCATAGAAACTATGGGCTGCAATACCCGGAATCATTTGACCCTTCCCTCGATCAACAAGTAGTATATCTTGGCAAGTATCATATGACTGACGATATCGAAGTTGCCTATCCCTCATCTATTGTGCAAACAGATGTTGGTCATTTACTTTTAAGCCCCACCAGAACCTATGCACCCGTGCTGAAAGTATTGTTCGAAGAATACTTTGACAGTATTCATGGATTGGTTCATTGCAGTGGTGGAGGGCAGACGAAATGCATGAAATATCTTCCCGGAGATTTTAGGATCATAAAAGACAATTTATTTGAACCGCCTATTGTGTTTAATCTCATAAAGGAATCATCAGGCTCGGATAACCGAGAAATGTACCAGGTATTTAATATGGGACACCGGTTGGATATCTTTACCGGTGCAGCAGCGGCAGACAATCTTATTAAGGTTTCTCAGTCATTTGGTGTTGAAGCGCGTATTATTGGAAGAGTAGAGGACAGCGGTAAAAAAGAATTACATGTAAAAGCAGGTGATGAAGTAATTTCTTACCAATAAATCGTATAAACCCAAAAGCCACCGCTCTGAGGCTCTATCGTTCCGATTTAATCGGTGGCTTTCCGCCTGGGTTCGGTTTGCCGGGTTTGCCGCCTGGACTTTTCTTCCCTGGCACCTCCGAGTCTTTCAATTGTTTCTCCTGTGTTCCCTGGTCTTTCAATTCCTTTTGCTTTTGCAATTCTATCATTTCCTGGTTTATCTCTTCGATCTTCCTGATCTGCGCCTCTTTCAAGTCTTTGCGTTTTACATCCAACTCCTGTTGCTTTTCCAGAAGAATTTGTTGTTTTTTTTGCATTTCCTGAACACGTTTTTGTTCTGCCAGATGTTGCCTGACTTCGAGTTCTTCCATTTTTCTTGCAATATCAGCGGACTGGTTTTCTGTTTTTTCTTCGAGTAGTCGTTGACTGGATTCAAGCTGCTTTTGTTTCCCCATGAATGCATTCTCCTGCATTTTCATTTGCTGTCTCTGCCGGGCCTCAATTTCTTTCTGTTTTTTTGCCAAACTTTGCTCCTTGTGTTGTAGCTCCGTCATTTTTTCCCGCGATATCTTTGCTTCTTTCAACTCCACATCTTTTTGTCTTTTTTGCATCTCTATCCTGGCCTCTGCCACTTTGCGTCGGGCATTTTCTGTTTCCCGCCGTTGGCTCTGTATAAATTTATCCTCCGCTATCTTGCGTTCTGCGTCAGCATCGTTTTTATCAGGTTGAATGTTCAATGAGTCCTTTGTGTTTTTCTTGCCGGGGATAGTGTCGATGATCTTGATATCCTGACCGCTTTTATATCGAACAATGCCATCCAATATCTGTTTTGCCAGCTGCTCCTGGTTTTTTGTATTCGTGATAAATGCAATGTCTGCCTGGTTTGTGATATACCCGCATTCTATCAATACAGCTGGACAGTGCACCGCATCTAATATCCAGATCCCGTTTTCTTTTCTTTGTCTTATGGGACCCACCTCATACAGATTTTTTATTTGATCAGCGATATTATGACCTAACAACTTTGACTCTGCAAGCGTCCCTTGATTTTTATTTGTTATGTAGATTTCAAATCCGCGTTTGGTATCTCCCTCGTCTGCACTACCAACATGTATCGAAACAATCAGGTCTGCCTTTACAGCATCTGTCAATGCGGATCTTTCTTTCAGGGTTGGATAAACATCCTCATCTCTGGTCATTACCACATCTATATTATAGGATGCAGCATGTTGTTTTATTTGCCTGGCAATAGCAAGTGAAAGATCTTTTTCCTGTAAGCCATTATTGCGTACGCCTGCGTCGCTGCCGCCGTGGCCCGCATCAATAACTACCTTAATAGATTCAGCCGCCTGATGCGAGAATGAATAGTTAATTTTCATTTTTTTGCCGGACGCACCGCCATTTTGCGCATAGAGGGCAATAGCACAAAAGAGGAATATCCCCAAGGGCAATACAAGTAAACGACTCCAGTAACTGTACTTTTTTGTTTTGTGTGTAATCATGGCGATACGTCTTTTAATGTGGTTCTGAAAAAAATAGTTTGATATGGAAGACTTCTTCAAACTTAGACTTTGAAGGATCAACAATTCTGCATAGGCCCGGTGATTGTCATTGTCAACCGCATGTTGATCGGCGAGGAATTCGTGAATCGCCTTAATTTCCTTTTTAATCAGGTGAAAGAATGGATTGATCCAGGTGAATATGCAGATTAACTCCATGAAAATTATGTCCGCTGAATGTTTTTGCGTCACATGAAATAGCTCATGTCTGAAAATTTGTTGCCCTTCACGACTATTAACATCGAGTCGGCTGTTCCAGAAAATAGATTTGAAAAAAGAAAACGGAGTGCCTGGTTCAGTGGTGTGATAAAATTTAAAAGTATTTATATGTTCAAATGGATATTTGGTTGACAAACGATATAAATAAATAAGTGAACGCAACAGCATGTATGACAGCACAAATACAATCACGATGTAAAAAATCAATAAAATATTTCCAAGTGTAAGCCAGCTGGTAAAAAGTCCTGACGCAACTGGCTCACTAAATTCGTCTTCCCAACGGGAAACTGAGATGACGCCTATTGACCTGGTTAATAATTGGGCGGTGGGTGTTTGCGATTCAAGAGATACTGGAATCTTAAAAAAAGGAAATACAATCGACACGCATGTTGCAACAAGTAGGTAAAACCTGTTGTAATGATGAAATCTTTTATTACGTAAGAACAACCAATAATATACAAAAAGGATTGCCGAGCTGGCGATCATTTTTGAGAGCAGGATTAGTATCATGGGTTATTGTTTTTAGATGATCTGATCTGATCCAGCAGCGACTCGAGCTCTTCGATCGTTAGTTTGTTATCACTCACGAACTGCGATACCAGTTTTGCGGGCGAACCTTCAAAGTAACCTTTGACAAGATTGTTAATGGTTTTTTTACCGTATTCTGCCTTGCTGATCTTAGGTCGATAGATATTATTCCGACCCTGAACATCGTATCCCACGAATCCTTTTTCAACCAGGATCTTTAGAATAGTTGCGACGGTATTCGAATGAGGTTTGGGGTCCGGGCTGTTTTCTACGATGTCCTTTAGAAACCCTTGCTTCAGTTTCCACAGCACCTGCATTACCTGTTCTTCAGCTTTTGTGAGACTTTTCATTTTTTTAAAGTTTGATCAGGACGCGTAAAACGAACATTTCCAATGCATTTATGGGCTGGCAATGGCCATATAGCCTACAACTATTTTTTTAGTTATATACCAAATGTATAACTAATTATTTAGTTACAAATTTTTTTTAATTTATTTTTTTCGTCCAGTAAGTGGGGGTGACGACAGAACATGATTTCATTGTAATACTGTTTGGGGGCCAATTATAGCCGATGGCCCTGGGAATAATTTTTGATATTTTATTAACATCGGTGGATTAGTTTTTTTCTTATGAACCGTTATTTATTTCATAATCATTATGAACTTCCGATTTCGTGGTTTATTTTTGCAGACGGTTGATGGATGGTTATTAACTACCTTTTGCAACTCCCTCTGAACTTTAGATGTCTTTACTGTTGATCCTGTACCCCTGAATGGGATACATCAATTATTATTTTAAGATATGAGACAGCTCAAAATTGCTACACAGATTACCAATCGCGACTCACAGGCAGTTGAAAAGTATTTACAGGAAATATCCAAGATCTCTATGATTACTCCCGAAGAGGAGACAGTACTTGCTCAACGGATCAAGATGGGTGATCAACGAGCATTAGATAAACTGGTCCAGGCAAACCTTCGTTTCGTGGTATCAGTGGCTAAACAATACCAGCACCAGGGACTTTCACTCAGTGATCTGATCAATGAGGGAAACCTGGGCCTAATAAAAGCCGCCCAGCGTTTCGATGAAACTAAGGGTTTTAAATTTATTTCTTACGCAGTATGGTGGATCCGCCAATCAATATTACAAGCTTTAGCAGAGCAGGGTAGACTGGTGCGCCTTCCTCAAAACAAAATCGGTACTTATAATAAAGCAAATAAAGCCTATATGGCTTTTGAGCAGGAACATGAGAGAGAGCCTAGTACAGAAGAGCTGGCTGAATTACTTGAGATGAGCGAAACCGAGATCAACAATATTTTTCAAAGTAATACTCGTCACACTTCGCTCGATGCGCCTGTACATGAGGCTGAAGATGTTGCTATGGGTGACCTGTTGGAAGGCGGCGACGATACAGATGATGACGTTATGAAAGATTCGTTGCGCAATGAAATTCGTCGCGTGCTGAAGTCTTTAAGTCCGCGCGAAGCTGAGATAGTAAATGCATACTTTGGACTTGATGGAGAGAACGGTGTAACAATTGAGCAAATCGGTCAGAAATATGATCTTACAAAAGAACGCATACGCCAAATCAAGGAAAGAGCCATTAAAAGGCTGCAAAAGGCCAGGTACAGTAATGCCTTAAAAGCGTATTTAGGATAAACCTTTTTTCATAAGCCTTGTAAAGAACCCCGTGAGTACGGGGTTTTTTTATTGGGTGTTAAATAATTGACCCGCCCGGTTATTCAATGTCTTATCTATTTACCTTTGTTTTCTGTATGAAGTATTTCACTGGAGTTATTTTTTTGATGGCAGGATTTATAGCTGGATGCGAGAAATCAATTTCCTTTACACCAAATAATACTTCACCCTCGCTTGTAGTCGAAGCGACAATCGAAAATGGCGAAGCGCCATTGGTAATCCTGACAACGAGTCTAAATTATTTCTCCCAAATTACCACTGAAATACTTGCCGGTTCTTTTGTGCGCAATGCAAATGTTACCGTTTCGAACGGAGTACGAACCCATCGACTGAAAGAATATGAAGTGAATGTAGGCAATGGCCTGTCTATTTATTACTATTCTATCGACTCCTCGAACCTGGCCACTTCGTTTGTTGGAGAGTTTGCTACGGATTATTCTCTTAAAGTTATTGCCGATAATAAGACCTACGAGGGCCGTACCAGGATACCTGCGCTTGCCAAAAAGATCGATTCACTCTGGTGGAAGAATGCACCCAGTAAAGAGGATTCAAATAAGGCAGTGATGATGGTTAGAACGGTTGATCCTCCGGGGCTTGGAAATTACATCCGGTATTTTACTCAAGTTGACAGCGGAGGATTTTTTCCAGGTTTGAATTCGGTATTTGATGATCAGATCGTCGACGGAACAACGTACTCACTTCAGGTTGACAGGGGCGTGAATCGTAATGAGGAATTTGACTTTGATGAATATGCTTTTTTTGATAAGGGCGATACAGTAACCCTAAAGTTGACCAATATTGATAAAGCCACTTATGATTTCTGGAGAACAATGGAATATAGTTATTCCAGTATCGGAAATCCCTTCTCATCTCCTACCAAGGTTATTGGGAATATTACCGGAGGAGCGCTTGGTTATTTTGGCGGTTATGCGGCCGACTACAAAACGATTGTCATTCCTAAGTGATTGTTCACAGGCTATTCAGAGCCGTCCTGCCGCGCGGGTGGATTGTTCATTTACCACTATTTTTGCCCAGTTTTAATTTATCATATGGAGATTTCAGAAACTGAAAGAATACATTGTTTGATCATAGGGTCGGGACCAGCCGGATATACTGCGGCCATTTATGCCGCACGGGCTAACCTGAGACCAGTATTGTACCAGGGCATTCAGCCCGGAGGTCAGTTGACAATTACCACCGAAGTCGAAAATTATCCTGGTTATCCAGATGGAGTGCAAGGTCCCGAAATGATGGTTCATTTTGAAAAACAGGCCTCGAGAATGGGGGCCGACATCCGTTACGGATTGGCTACTAAGGTCGATTTTACCTCATATCCTTTTCAGGTTTGGATCGACGAAGACAGACACATCGAGGCTGAGTCAGTCATTATTGCAACGGGTGCTTCGGCCAAATGGCTCGGACTGCCCAGTGAAGAAAGATTAAATGGATACGGGGTGAGCGCCTGTGCGGTTTGCGACGGATTCTTTTTCAGGGGAAAAGAGGTAGGGATCGTCGGTGCTGGCGATACAGCAGCCGAAGAAGCGTTGTATCTCTCAAAGCTTTGCACAACCGTACATATGATTGTGAGGCGTGATCAGATGCGTGCTTCTAAGATCATGCAGGAAAGAGTTCAAAGGACTCCAAACATAAAAATCTATTGGAATTCTGAAACAACCGAAATCATAGGTGAATCAAAAGTAGAAGCGTTTAAAGTCAAAAACAATAAGACCAACGAAACCAGGCTGATACCAGTAAGCGGATTTTTTGTAGCCATTGGACACCAACCGAATTCAGACATCTTCAAAGGTTGGCTTGAAATGGATGAGGCCGGCTACATCAAGACCACGCTCGGTACAACGAAGACGAACATCGATGGAGTTTTTGCTGCTGGAGATGTTCAGGACAAAATTTACAGGCAGGCAGTTACCGCTGCTGGAAGCGGCTGTATGGCGGCCCTGGATGCGGAAAGATTCTTATCTGCAAAGGAGCTAGGCGTTTAGGCTAGCTAGAAAGACGGTAGCTGTTCGGCGAATGGAACTCTTGTACAATTATCAGACGGTACTGCTTAGGAACTCTAATATATGATCTCCATTGAATTAAAGGATGTCCGATTATACGCCAGGCATGGTTTCTATAAAGACGAACCAAAGACCGGTAATGTTTATCATGTT
This sequence comes from Flavitalea sp., assembly GCA_036742645.1. Taxonomy (GTDB): domain Bacteria; phylum Bacteroidota; class Bacteroidia; order Chitinophagales; family Chitinophagaceae; genus Flavitalea. The sequence continues at coordinate 13,916 of DAINQQ010000049.1, read as the reverse complement.
GACCTTTGTGTCAAATATGAAGAACGCAATGCAAAATTCGACACGCTCACTGACACGATCAATTACGTGGAACTTTATGATATAATTAGGCAACGAATGCAGACTCCAACGGCTCTACTAGAGAAGTTATGTGATGAGATCATTCAGCAAATTAAAACGCAATACCCGTTTATTGCAGAAGCGATGATCTCAGTCTATAAAATCCAGGCGCCGATCCAAAATTTTGAAGGCAAAGTAGGCGTAAGTTTGCATAAGATATTTAATGGCTAAAAAGCTTTTAATATTACCGTTTATCTTTTTGCTTGTCTTTCCCTTTGAAAACCGGGCGCAGGATGTGGGATTGTTATTGAAAGAAGCGCAGCAGCACGAGGTCCGATTCAACGACCAGGAAGCCTTACGAAAATACTCCCAAATTCTCCGCTATCAGCCCAACAACCTGATCGCCCTTTGCAAGTCCAGTGAACTGCACGCTTTAATAGGAAGGCGTCTTGCCACCAAAGAAAAACAAGTTGACTATTATAAGACCGCCCGGTCACATGCCCAGAAAGCTGTACGGATCAATGGTAATTCTTCAGAAGCTAATTTCGTAATGGCATTTGCCCTTGGCCGAATAGCGTTGATATCATCAGGTGATGACAGGATCAATGCCGTTAAGGACATTAAGAAATACGCCGAGAAAGCTATACAGTTTGATCCTGCAGGTTATAAAGCATACCATGTGCTGGGCAGATGGCACTATGAAGTGAGCAACTTGAATTCGGTCGAAAGATTGTTATTGAAAGTTGCCTATGGATCAATGCCCGCCTCCACCTTGCAAATGGCCATAAGGAACTATGAAAAAAGCAGGCAACTCAACCCCGCATTTTTAGTAAACTACCTGGAGCTCGCTAAAGCTTATCGTCGAAATGACCAGGCGAAAAAAGCAATAGACCTGCTCAATATTATGATGAAGCTGCCCCCAACTTCCTCAAACGACGGCACTATAAAAGCAGAGGGTAAGAAACTGTTAGAGAAGTGGGAATAGTTGTGAGTTGTGAATTGTGAGCTGTGAGTTGTAAGTTCTGATTTCTGAATTTTGGGTTGTAGTTTTTGAGTGCTAACTCCTGACCATTCACCACTGACTCAAGACTGCTTCAAATCACTTTTTCCCTCCATTTCCCGCTTCGGATATAGATATACGATGCCGTAAATAATACAAGCCAGTATAACCACTCAGACATCCATCCAATTGTAATAGGAAGATTAAAAACCTCCAATACCAGGTAGACATAGATACAATAGAGAATAAAAGTAAACGCTTCTATATAAAGTGTGATCCGTGAATTACCAGTGCCCGTGACAGCATTGAGCCAAACAGTAGAAAAAGACATTAGTATTAAAGCAGATGAGACAATTCTCACCACAGGTATTGCGGCTTCAATGAATTCTTCTCCCTGACCATAAATCGACAACAGTACATGAGCAAAAATATTTAATAGCAGGGCTACACAAACAGCCATACTCATGCTGATTCGAACAATTTTGTTGATAAGCATGATTACCTGGTCTTTTTTCCCCTGGCCAATAACATTGCTTACCATCGTATTTGTGGTGGAAGCAAAGGCCCAGGTAAACACACCAAAAAAGCCGAAAATATTCCTCATAGTATTCGAAATGGCAAGATCACGACTTCCATGATGCTCAATTAAAATGTAGAAGAATATCCAACTTATAATACTGATCGCGTGTTGAAGTATTAGAGGTGATGATTGATTTAAGATCAGCCTGGAATTAGCCCCGTCATAAC
>DAINQQ010000049.1:0-12120 GCA_036742645.1 Flavitalea sp. | reverse complement strand
CGAACCTGCCATATAGAGAAAAGCGTTTGCTGATTCCTGCAATATGTATTACAAGAAAAACAACAAACATACCAGTGACTTCGGCAATCACTGAAGCGTAAGCAGCCCCATTAAAGCCGAGTTTTGGAAACCCCCAGTGACCATAAATCAGTGTATAATCGAAAAAAATATTGGCAAGAGTTTCTGCCGCAGTACCAGCAATCAGATATTTGCTTTGGTTAGTGCCAACTAATAGCGCGTTCCGCATCTGGTAGATATAAAGAAATGGCAACCCCCAAATACGTATCCTGAGAAAGCCTATCCATTGCTGATATCTCTCCGGAGATTTGATCGCATTTTTTAAAATAACCGGAGCAACAAAATAGGTTAGCAATATGCCTGTGACAGCAATTACCAATGCTATGCGCACACCCTGAGAAAAAAGTCTTCCGATTTCTTCAACGCGGTTTTCTCCGGCACGTCTTGAAATCAGGGCCTGCAAACCATTGTTTAACCCGACACCGATTGCTGCAAAAATCAGGTAATACACCCCGGTTAGTCCGGCAACACCGAGTTCTTGTTCACCTAACTGACCAAGAAAAATATTATTCGTAATAAAATTGATCTGGGGAACAAACAATGCGAAGCTAATCGGCAAAGCAATTTGCAAAATTTGCCTGTTCGTAATTGATACTTGTAGATTATTAGCTGCAGCAATACTCATAAAAAGGCTGCAAGGTAATTCCAAAAAGTTTAAGGTTTAAAGTTTAAGGTGTAAGGTGTAAGCCGTAGGGTTTAAAATTGAAGGCCTAGGGTTAGAGTCGATCAATTGAAGTTAGTCTTGGTCTTAATTCAAGTTTATCATCTACACAACGCCCCTTGGCGTCAACCCTAAACTCTAAACTCTAAACCGTACACCCTAAACCCCACACCTTACACGTTAAAGGAATTTATAGTATTATTGCGCTCCGTTATTATGATAAAACCGGTATTTGATATCGTTCCGGCTGCCTGGGCACAGGATGAATTGTTGAATAGTGTTTTATTGATGGAAATCAGTGAAAAATTGCTTGGCTTTTTGGTGTATAACAAAGAGCAAAGGCAACTTTTGGGACTTCGACAATATCATTTGGATGTGACTCCGGAGAGACCCACCGCGCAGGCACTGAATGAAATTATTGCTAACGATGCCTTATTAGCACAACACTGGAAAGAGGCAGTGATAGTTTACAATTTTCCTGACAGCAGCCTGCTCCCCGATAAATACTTTGATATCGGTATGAATAAATCGATTACAGAGTTATTGCTGGGTAATGCCTTCAAAGGACAGATTCTTAGCGAAAAGATACCGGCCTGGGATGTGTACAATATTTATCGCATTCAACGTGACATTCATGGAATGCTTCAACAAAAATTTGGGGGAGGAAGGTACTGGCATTATTATTCAATATTGTTATCTGCAGTAGACAAACAACTTCAGATGCCTCCATTTATGCTCCAATGCATTTTTTATCCTGAAAAATTCGTGGTGGCATTTTTTAAGAACAAACAATTACAACTACTGCAGACTTACCAATATGAAACACCAGAAGACGTATCTTATTTCCTTCTCAACATCTGTCGCCAGTTTGACGCTGACCAGGAAAATTTGAAGTTGGTGGTCGCAGGTCTGATCGAACAGCAATCGGCATTGTTTACTGAACTATTGAAATACTTCCAGAACATAGAATGGGACCGGGTGCCGGACGTAGTGCACACCAGGGGACTTCTTCAAAATTTTCCAGAACATTATTTTTCACCCATTTTGAAAATGGCAATATGCGTATCATAGGAGGAGAATTGGGAGGACGAAAGATTGCCCCGCCTTCCACAATGCCGCATACCCGTCCCACCACTGATATTGCAAAAGAGGGGTTATTCAACATTATTGAGAACAATCTTAATATAAACGAATTGAAGACCCTGGATCTTTTTGGAGGCACTGGCAGTATAAGCTATGAACTTGCCTCAAGAGGAGCACTGGAGCTCGTTATTGTGGAAAAGGATCCGTCTATGTATGAATTTATCAAAAAAACCGCAGCCACACTTGCGCTGGCCAACTTTACAGTAGTCCGCAGCGACGTTTTTAGATTTATTGATCAATGCACGGAAAAATTCGATTTCATATTTGCCGGACCTCCATATGCGCTACATACCATCGATGAGCTACCACGTAAGATATTTCAAAAACAGCTGCTCAATGGCAGTGGATGGTTTGTTTTGGAACATACACCAAGGAACAATTACCAGTCTTATCCCGGTTACTCTACACAAAGAAATTATGGTACCACTATTTTTTCGATTTTCATCAACAGGCCCTCGCAATAAAATAGAGGAAAGAACCGGCCTTTTATCAACATTCTTTAAAAGATTTTCATGGCAGCTCAGTTCTTTGTAACAGGTATAGGTACAGGCATCGGCAAGACACTCATTTCGGCAATCCTTACCCGGGCGTTAGATGCAGATTACTGGAAACCTGTACAAGCCGGATTTGAAAATGGTACAGACAGCGATTTGATACGTCATTACAGTCGAAATTCTACTGTTCATCCTGAAGAATACAAACTCAGATTAGCCGCATCTCCTCATATCGCTGCCCGTGAAGAGGGGATAAGCATCTCCGTTGGTAGGATTGCTGAAAAAATGCCGTCAAAAAATCATAACTTAATAATTGAAGGGCCGGGAGGTTTAATGGTGCCGTTAAATCAAAACGAATTTGTGGTCGACCTTATTAAAGTTCTCAGCGTTAAAGTGATTCTTGTAAGCAGAAACTATCTTGGAAGTATCAATCACTCACTCATGACTTCCGAATTATGCAAGCAAAAAGGCATCTCAGTAACCGGCTGGATCTTTAATGATCAATATTTATCGTATGAACAGGAAATAGTTTCCTGGAGCGGTTTTCCGAAAATCGCTTCTGTTCCCTTTAGTGGTGATATAAATGAATCGTTTATTGAAACGCAGGCAGATTTGTTTAGGGGGCGATTAGCAGCCTTTTATGACTAAAAAAGAAATCAGAAAGATTGAACTCGGCAAGAGGATACAACTTTCTCCACAGGAGTTGCAAGACAAGACAATGCTGATCGTGAATCAATTCAAAGGCATTGTGAAGTCGTCCACTAAATACTTGTTGTCTTATTATCCATTACGCGAACGCAATGAATTTGATGTTTCAATTTGCGAGAAGATAGTTAAAGAAACGAGTCCCTCGACGCAGATCGCGTGGCCACGGATCGCGTTACATTCTACCGGGATGGATGCTCATCTAATCGAAGAAAATAAACTCTTCATTAAAAACAAGTTCAATATACTTGAACCCCTCGATGGAGAACTAATTGTCCCGGAAGTTCTCGACGTTATTTTTGTTCCATTAATTGCTTTTAATAGAAACGGTTTCCGGGTGGGTTATGGAAGAGGTTTTTATGATCGTTATCTTCCCGGTTGTCGTAGTGATGTTATAAAAGTGGGCTTTTCTTTTTTTGACGCTGTAGACAGGATTGATGACATCAATGAATTTGATGTACCTTTAAATCTTTGTATTACACCGACTTGCATATATGAATTTTAATGCTCCGTTGCTGAGGCCTATCCGCATTCTACTGTTCCCATTTTCCCTTCTATATGCAGTCATTGTATGGCTCCGGAACTGGTTGTTCGATAAAAAAATATTATCCTCGACTTCTTTCAATCTTCCGATTATTTGCGTAGGAAATTTATCCGCGGGAGGGACAGGTAAATCACCGTTGATAGAAAAATTAATCAGTTCCCTAAAGAGCGAATACAAGGTTGCAGTACTCAGCAGAGGGTATAAACGAAAAACACAGGGTTACGCATTAGCACATCCAAACACCACGGCTCTCGAGATCGGAGATGAACCGTATCTGTTCTATAAAAAGTTCCCGGATGTTACGGTCACGGTAGGCGAAGAAAGGATTGTAGCCATTCCTCAATTGCTTCACGATAAACCGGAAACGCAGGTCATTCTACTCGATGATGCATTTCAACATCGGTCTGTGATCGCCGGACTCAATATATTATTAACCGATTATAGCAATCTCTATACACGAGATTGGTGGCTGCCCACCGGTGACCTTCGCGATGAAAGAAGAAGTGCCGACAGAGCTGATATTCTTGTAGTAACAAAGTGCAAGCCATCTCTATCTCAGGATGAAGCACAGGAAATCATATCAGAGCTCAACCCAGGAAAACATCAACACGTTTTTTTTACCAGCATACAGTACGGCTTGCCCTATCATATCGTCAATAATAATTCTATTACAATTCACGATTCGCTTGAAGTACTGCTCGTAAGCGGTATCGCCGACCCGAGACCATTAAAAAAATATCTCCTCGAGAATGCTGAAACCTATTACGAAATTTTATACAGCGACCATCATATTTTTACGATCGATGACTGGAAAGACATGCTTAAAAGATTTAACGCTATACAACATCCTGATAAGATCATTCTTACTACAGAGAAAGATGCTGTTCGCTTAATAAAATTCAATCATGAAATCAAGGAGATGCCCGTATATGTTATGCCTATCAGCATTCGATTGCTCTTTAATGACGAAGGCAGGTTTCACGATTTAATAAGTAATTTCATCACTAATTTTAAACATAAATAGCCAGCCAGCTCATGGGAAGAAAGCAATCGAAAAAGAAAAAGAAGAAATCAGGGGATCAGGACCTGGTCACAGGTGTACTGGATATTACCCGGTCGGGCATGGGATATGTAATTGTTGATAAGGAATCAAACGACATCATGGTAAGGCCTAACGATTTCAACACAGCGCTACACGGAGATACAGTTAAGGTGAAAATTTCCAGCGAGCCAAATAGAAGTAAACGCCAGCAAGGTGTTGTAACCGAAGTTGTGAAGAGAAAACAGATCGAATTTATTGGAAAACTGCAGATGAATAAAACCTTTGCATTTTTTGTGGCTGACGTAGATAAACCGATGACCGATATTTATGTGCCATTCGATAATTTAAATAATGCCACAGAAAGCGATCGGGTCATTGTAAAGATTGTTGAATGGGAAAAAAATAAGAAGCCACTTGGCGAGGTTGTACAAATTCTGAAACAGGAAGATGAAGGTGATTTCGCCATGAAGGAGATCCTCATGGAGAACGGCTTTCCGTTGTTTTTTCCAGACAACGTTATCGAAGAAGGTGCAAGGCTTCCGGATATTATCTCACAAGCGGAGATTACCACAAGGCGTGATTTTCGCGAAACACTTACGTTTACCATCGATCCGATTGACGCCAAAGATTTTGACGATGCTATTTCCTTCCGTGTTTTGAAAAGCGGCAATTACGAGATCGGGGTTCATATTGCAGATGTCAGTCATTTTGTGGAACCTGATTCGGATCTGGACAAGGAAGCTTATCAAAGGGCTACGTCAGTGTACTTGCCAGATCGTGTTTTACCAATGTTACCGGAAAGAATCAGCAATGAGCTTTGCTCTTTAAGACCAAAAGAAGACAAGCTTACTTTTTCAGCCGTGTTCCAGATAACACCGAAGGGAGATGTAAAGGAATACTGGCTTGGAAAAACAGTTATTCATTCCGATCATCGGTTCACATATGATGAAGTGCAGGAAATTATCGAAAAGGAAGAAGGCCTGCACAGCACCGAGATTCTTATCTTAAATCAGCTTGCGCAAAAGTTTCGAAAGCATCGTTTCAAAAGAGGAGCTATAAACTTTTCATCGCAAGAAGTTCGGTTCAAGCTTGACGAGAAAGGTAAACCGATCGGTATTGTGGTTAAAGAAAGCAAGGAAGCGCATCAGCTGATCGAAGAATTTATGCTGCTTGCAAACCGTGTGGTGGCCGAACATGTAGGTAAAATAAAATTTAATAAAAAGGAAATACCCTTTCCATACCGCGTGCATGATACACCTGATGAAATGAAGTTGTTGCCGTTTGTTGCTTTTGCAAAAAAATACGGTCACACTTTCGATACCAGCACTCCTGAAGGTATTGCTTCATCTTTTAATCAAATGTTGCAGGACGTGCATGGTAAGCCCGAACAACATGTACTTGAACAGTTGGGCATTCGCACCATGGCCAAAGCGGTGTACACAACAGAGAATATCGGGCACTATGGTCTTGGTTTTGAACACTACTGCCATTTTACCTCTCCCATACGTCGATATCCGGATGTTCTCGTTCACAGGATTCTTGAAGATTGTTTGAACAACACCATCGAGCCTGATAAAAAACTGGAACATAAGTGCAAGCATTGCAGTGAACGTGAACGTGCCGCCATGGAAGGTGAGAGAGCGGCCAACAAATACAAGCAGGTGGAATATATGCAACAGTTTTTAGGCGAAGAATTTGAAGGCGTGATTAGTGGCGTTTCCTCGTTTGGCTTTTGGGTTGAGACAGTTGATCATAAATGTGAAGGGCTGGTGAGCCTCAACAGCCTTTTAGAGTTTGATGATTTCAGATTAATTGAAGGCGATTATAGCCTGGCAGGTATGAGAAGCGGCCGCAAGTTTCGCATGGGTGACAAAATTCGTATCAAGGTGGTGGCGGCTAATCTTACGAAAAGACAACTTGACTATGAATGGGTAATCGGTACAGCATTGTCGGAGGACAAGCAGGAAGAAACTGATGACCATAAAAAGGAACACAAAAAGAAGAAAGGCAAAAAAAAGACTCACTAAATATAGTTGGATGCATTCGTTTGAAGAACTCTCAAAAGATTTCGGACTTCAATTTTCGGAGCGACATTTTCCTGGAGAACCTGTATCTCTCTATGATCCTGCGGAGTACTTTTTGGGCATGGGCGGCAAACGAATCCGTCCTGTGCTATGCCTGATGGGGAATGAATTATTCGATGCTATCAATGCTGATGCTTACTCTGTGGCAACTGCGATTGAGTTGTTTCACAATTTTACACTGATCCATGATGACATCATGGACAAGGCGCCTCTGCGCCGGGGAATGCAAACTGTTCACCAAAAGTATGGCGAGGCCACAGCGTTGTTATCTGGAGACGTGATGTTGGTAGTCGCATATGATCATTTGAACAAGATCAAAACTAATTATATTCAGAAGATCATACAGATTTTCAATAGGACAGCCAAACAGGTTTGTGAAGGACAGCAACTGGATATGGATTTCGAAAAGCAAGAGACTGTTCAACTGCCGGAATATCTAAGAATGATTGAATTAAAGACTTCTGTACTGATCGCCGCAAGTCTTCAAATGGGAGCAGTGCTTGGAGGGGCGCAGGATGGAAATCAACGACATTTGTATGAGTTTGGAAAGAACCTTGGAATGGCTTTCCAGGTTCAGGACGATTATCTCGATGCATTCGGCGATCCTGAGAAATTCGGAAAGCAGGTAGGCGGAGACATCATGGCTAATAAGAAAACGTTCCTAATGATTCATGCGATGGAGGCAGGATCGCATACGCAAGTTCGTGAGCTCAGGCAACTCAACAGTCAAAACGAAGCCGATAAAGTGTCGAAAGTGTTGGACATTTTTCATGAATGCGGGGTTGATAAATGGGCTTTTGATCTGAAAGAAAAATACATCAACGAGGCATTCAAACATCTCGATGAAATCGCAGTTCTGTCATCCCGAAAGAAACCGTTAAAAGATCTGGCACATTTTCTCCTGCAACGGGAATATTAAAAAATAACTTGTGTGCACCAGTTTATTTGCTCTCAAAGACGCCCCAAGACGCAAACCTGATCCATCCCTCCTTCGGCCTTTGCGCCCTTTGCACGTTTCCGCGAATTGTCCTAACGTCTTCAGGATTTGCTGGTTAGCCTATTTTACCTAATTTAACCGCTTAAACGAAAAACTAACATGTCGAAATCACTGTTTCGAACAAAACAGATAAGTAAGATAATATCGGATGCTGAAGCAGGTGTAAGTGTAAGTCATGGTACGGGTCTAAGGAGAGTACTAACTGTCAGGGATCTTACTTTTTTTGGAATCGCGGCGATTATCGGAGCAGGCAGTTTCAGTAGTATGGGCTCCGCTGTGGCTAGTGGTGGACCTGGTGTAATTTTCCTTTTTATCATGTGTGGAATAGCCTGTGGATTTACAGCAATGTGTTATGCAGAATTTGCGAGTCGCATACCGGTAGCAGGAAGCGCTTACACGTATGCTTATGCTTCATTTGGAGAAATGATCGCATGGATCATCGGTTGGGCGTTGTTGATGGAATATTCTATTGGTAATATTTATGTTGCATTTGCCTGGAGTGACTATTGTACCAATCTTCTGGAGAGCATGGGCATTGAGTTGCCAGCATATCTAACGACTAATTATAAAGCTGCGCATGCAGCGTTTGCCAATAACCAGGCAGGGGCTGCCCTTGACGCCTGGAATACCGCACCGCTCATAAGCAACCTGAGAATTATCTTCGACACGCCCGCCCTCGTTATTAATATCCTTATTACCTGGCTGGTTTATCGCGGAGTGCAAGAGAGCAGGAACGTAAGCAATGTTATGGTGATTATTAAGCTCTCTGTTGTTTTGTTGGTTATCCTGGTTGGCGCATTTTATGTTAATCCTGACAACTGGACTCCGGTAAATGATGTGGGGGTCAAATCCTTTCTCCCCAATGGCTTTGTTGGTGTTATGGCTGGTGTGTCGGCTGTATTCTTTGCCTATATCGGGTTTGACGCAGTTTCCACAATGGCAGAAGAAAGTAAAAACCCTCAACGTGATCTACCAAGGGGCATGATATATTCATTGGTCATTTGTACCAGTGTATACATTCTTCTCACTTTAGTTTTGACCGGGATGGCTCATTATAAACAGTTGGACGTGGGCGACCCGTTAGCAGAGGTTTTTAAAATAAAAAATGTAAGATGGATGGAGATATTCGTGTCGATTTGTGCAGTTGCGGCTATGACCAGCGTAATGTTAGTTTTTCAGTTAGGTCAGCCCCGGATATGGATGAGTATGAGCCGCGATGGATTATTGCCTAAACAATTTCAGCGAATTCATCCCAGGTACAAAACGCCGTCCTTTGCAACGATTGTTACGGGGTTGGTGGTGGGAATACCTATTTTGTTCACAGATGAACAGTTCGTACTGGATTTTACGAGTATCGGAACTTTGTTTGCTTTTGTTCTGGTGTGTGGCGGTGTGTTATTAATTCCACGTAAGGAGAAGCAGGCCGGAAAATTTCATCTTCCATATATCAACTCGAAGCTGATTTATCCGCTATTGATTGTGGGAATATTGATTTTCCTTTACATCTTTAATTACAATTATTTCCAAAACCTATTTCATTTCGATCTGACGGAAATGGAATCGCAGGCAGCCAGGGCAGCAATTGAATCACCTTCCTCAACGAAAATGCAGGAATTAGTCAGCGAGGCTTTATCAGGTAAAAACACTTTGCAAATTTCAACGATTATCTTTTGGCTGATCTGTCTTGTTCTTTCGGTTTTGGCGTTCATGAAAAATCTTTCACTCATCCCACTAATGGGTTTGACGACATGTTTGTACCTGCTTACAGGAATGTCTCTTTCAAATTGGAAATGGTTTTTTGCATGGTTCGGTATTGGATTGTTGATTTACTTCTTCTACGGATACCGTAAAAGTAAGCTGGCGAATGAAGCATAACGATTCTATTAGTCATTTATCACATTCCTGGTTCAGCCTGACCCGACCATACTCTGGGAAATCTGCGTTGATAAACGATTTTTTTCTCGAAATACAGGAAGCATACAGTTCTCCGGGTAGGCATTATCACAATCTTGAACATATCGACGCGTTACTATGTATGTCAGGCAAATATCAAAGCTATCTAAAGGAGAAGGAGATCGTAGATTTTGCAATATTTTATCACGACATATGCTATGATGTTTTCCGATCCGACAATGAAGAACGAAGCGCAGGGATTGCGAAGCAACGGCTTAATGAAATCGGGTTGCCTGATGAAAAAGTTTTGACTGTTGCAAAATATATCATCGCTTCAAAGTCGCATCAATTGAGCGAGGCGGAAAACAAAACTGACCTTGCCTGGTTCCTTGATTTTGATATGAGCGTTCTCCGCTCTGAATGGGAGATATATTATCAATACGCGACCAGGATTAGGCAAGAATACATTGGTTATCCTGCTCAGGTCTACAAAGCCGGTCGAGGCGAATTCCTGCGGCGCACGTTGCTCATGCCATTCATATTCCATACTTCTGAATTCAGACAAAATTTTGAACATCGGGCGAGGTTAAATATAAAAAAGGAGTTAGAAATGCTTAATCAAATTTGATTGTTATTCATCCTTGTTGCAGGTAACTTTGCCAGTGTAAATCATTTTCAAAATTGTAAGCTGTCTCAATATGAAATTCCAGGTAGGCGATAAGGTGCTTGTTCTTCATTCTAATGAAGAAGGAGAAGTGGTCGATATCATCAATAACAAAATGGTAATGGTTGATGTGCGCGGTGTAAAATTTCCAGCCTACAATGATCAACTGGATTTCCCTTACTTTAAACGGTTCACTGAGAAAAAACTCTTCCCCGAAAAGAAAACCACGAAGTACATCGACGAGGTTCCCAAAGAGAAGAAAAAACCTGTTGCCAAACAGGTTGATGGCATATGGCTGAGCTTCGTACCTGTAATGACAAGTGATGAATTTGGTGATGAGATCGTCGAGGAACTGAAAATTCATTTAATAAACAAAACAGAAGCAGGGTACAAGTTTAGATATTCCCTAAATTATTCCGGACAACAAACAGGTTTTGAACTTAACAACCTAATACATTCCTTCGAGGACTTTTACATACACGACATCCCTTTCGAAAATTTTAATGACGGTCCCGTATTCAGTTTTGAGTTTTCTCTTCTCACACCAGATAAGAAAAAAGCCGAATATTTTGAGACTTCATTAAAATTGAAGCCGAAGCAGATCTTTACACGGATAGAGGAGTTAAAGAAAAAAAGCGAGGCAACTTTCTCATACAAGCTGCTGGATAAATATCCCGATAAATCTGAGGAGGCTTCAATCGACCTTCCTTCGTTGTCAGGCGCCGGATACCGTGTGTATGAAGCATCGCAGGCGCGTCAGCACCTTGAGCCGGCAAAATATGAGGTAGACCTGCATATTGAAAAACTAACCGACAACTGGAAGTCGCTGAACAACTTTGAGAAGCTTACACTACAGTTAAAAACGCTCGAGAAATACATTGATCTCGCCATTGCTCATCACCAAAGCTCCATGATAGTCATTCACGGTGTAGGTACGGGAAAACTGAGGGACGAGATCCATGAAATACTCAGGCTACGCAGAGGTGTGAAAAGCTTTATAAACCAATATCACCCGGCGTACGGGTACGGGGCAACGGAGATTTATTTTCAATACTAGAACGGAAAATGGGAAGTCGGGAGTCCAGAGTCGGGAGTCCAGAGTCGGGAGTCGGGAGTCCAGAGTCGGGGAGAAAACTAACCACAGACTATTCTGAAGCCCTGTCGGCCCTATAATTAAGAAAAGACTCACTACTCACCATTCAGTAGGAACTTGCCACAGTCTGTGTTCTGAGGCCCTGTCGGCCCTATAAATTAAGAAAAAAGACTCACCACTCATCACTCATCATTCACTATTTTTGCATTCAACTACAAACCGAGCTATCGTTCCATTTTACTGATGGGAAGGAAAGTCCGGACAGCGTAGAGCAATGCACCGGCTAACACCCGGGTCCCGCGAAAACCGTGGGAACAGATAGTGCCACAGAAAATAACTGCCCCAATCTGTTTACAGTGCGGGGTAAGGGTGAAAACGTGAGGTAAGAGCTTACGGTCGCAGCAAGTAATTGTTGCGGGGGGTAAACCTTGCATGCTGAAATGCCATGTAAACCAACTTTTACGGGCTGCTCGTCCGTTGGTCCGGTTCCCGGACCGGTTGGAGGGTAGGCAGATAGATCCATGCAGTAATGCAGGGACCAGATAAATGATAGCAGTCTCCTGTGCAAGCGGGAGGATACAGAATCCGGCTTACAGGTTTGTAGTCTTTTTATTACACGAATTGACGTCAATTGAAGGGGCACTAATTAACGCGAAAGGCTTCGCCTTATGCTGTACGAGGAACGTCGAGAATCCGATTCATTTACACATTGGGTTCATCGT
>DAINQQ010000048.1:0-29506 GCA_036742645.1 Flavitalea sp. | reverse complement strand
TTTCGCTTCTTCCAGCAACCAGTATTCAATATTAAACGCTTCCTGTCTTGGTAACGAAGTATATTCAGAGATCGCTTCCGCCCCCCGCATTACATTAATAGCGTTTAAGTAAAACTCTGAAGCTACTCTAGCTGTCTGTTTATCCTTCGCGAAAGTGAACATGCCGATGCCGGGATACAGGATTACAACTGGATTTGGATCACGCATCGCGGGGCTATCGCTATGCTTACATTTGTTATAATAGTCCGCATACATTTTCCTGTATGCGTCAAATTCCGGTTGAAGCTTTTCTTTGATTTTTGTTAAGTCCGATAATTCTTGTCTGGGTTCCAACGGCAGTATCAAGGGACTGATCTTTGTGCGAAGGAAATGATCAGGACAACTCGTACCCATAGGTGCAAGTCTTCTTAAGTCAGTTGAATTAATAAATTGGAGGACTCTGTCATCATCGATAAAATGCCCAACCATTTTGTTATGGCTCGAGCAAAACCCACGCAATATCGGGGCGAGCCTGCCAGCCTGCTGTACGCGTTCATCTTTTTCAGGCGACGAAATTTTCTGGCCGCCAAAAACATCAGGTTTGTTGCGGAGATTCTCCTGTATATATTCAGCGCAACGTTCGATCACTTCCAAAGTATTGATGTAGCTTTCGTAGGCCGTATCGCCCCATGTGAACAGTCCGTGTGATCCAAGCATGATACCACGAATCCCTGGATTTTCATCCAGGCATTGTTTCAATTGCAAGCCCAGATCAAAACCCGGTCGTTGCCATTCCACCCACCCGATAGTGCCGTTAAATAATTGTTCGGTGATGCCCTTGCCATCTTTTGCGGCGGCAATTGCAATAGCCGCATCGGGATGTAAGTGATCAATATGCCTGAAAGGAAGAAAGCCATGTAGCGGCGTATCGATCGAAGGAGCTTTCGAACTTAAATCGAAAATGCAATGATTGAACAACTCCACCATTTCATCTTCAAACTGAATACCACGGTAAATAGTTTTGAGACTGAGTAACCGGTCTACATATAATGCGGCCAAACCACTGCGTTTTAGCGTGCCCAAATCTCCACCGGAGCCTTTAACCCACATCACTTCAGTTTCTTTACCCGTAAGTGGATCTTTCCCCATCGCTTTACAGGACGTATTGCCGCCGCCATAATTCGTAAGCCGCAGATCGGCACCCAGCAAATTAGAGCGATAGATTAGCAATGCTACTTCATCGCCTGCCATGGATGCTGCTTTTGCTTCATCCCACAAATAACTCACATGTTTGAATTTTGTCGCTGTACTCACTGACATAACTATGTCTTTTAATTATTACAATAATCATTGACGGAGTGAATTGCCATATCCAACAAGTAATACCGAAAGGATGATGATAATAACTCCTACAATCAAAGTTGTTGTCGTTTTTTTAGTTACACCTTTCCATTCTTTCAAAACCAGGCCCCACATATTCGCAACCAGGATGATAAATGCCATATGCAGTATCCACGAGCTCGGGCCATTTCCCAGTTTACTTTCTCCCATTCCATAGAAAAAGAACTGAAGAAACCAGGTTGTGCCGGCCAGGGCCGAGAATATATAGTTAGCCAGCAATGGAGCTTTCTTATTTGTGTAGTCACCAAAGGTTTTATTGCGTGCATTCAATATCATGCACCATATAAAGTTAGTGGTGAGTCCGCCCCATAAAACCACTATATAAGTTACGTTATTCTGAAAAAGAAATTCACCATCCCCGGGATTCGCCGCCTTCCAAACATCATTGGCTATGTTAGCCATGGGCTTGCCTGATTCCAATCCAAAATTAAAACAGGCGCTGAGTACGCCGGAGATAATAGAAACAAACAGACCGAGACCGAACTTATATTCTGTCTTTACATCGAGCCCATGTGGATCAGTTGATGCTACAGACGTAAGTTGTTTCTCCTTCATTGTACCTGCCTTACCGCAAATCGCGATTCCTACAATACAAAGAGCAAGGCCTGCCAGAACTACGCACCCCCAACCGGTGTTAATCATCAAACTAAAAGTATCTTTCCCTTCCCGCGGATTGAAGTCGTAATAAATCGACGGGATCAGTGCACCAAATACCATGCACAGTCCTAAGATGATGCTGCTACCTAACGCAACACCAAGATATCGTACGCCCAGTCCGTAAGTAAGTCCGCCGATTCCCCATAATAGTCCAAACAAGTAAGTAATTCCCAACGTTGAAGCATCAGTTCCCCGAATGATATCCATAAATCCGGGAACCGTTAAATAAGCTGCCAAAGGCGGAACGAAAAGCCATGAAAAAAGCCCGCCAACAATCCAGTAACTTTCCCAGGCCCATTTTTTCACCTTCTTATATGGTATGTAAAAACTTCCAGAAGCGAACCCACCTAGAAAATGAAAGATTACACCTAGGACAACACCCATAAGCAGTTAATTTGTTTATATGACTTGCAAAAAGAGGTTAAAAGTAAAAGTTACGTGTTATTCTGCCATCATGGACTATCATGGTCAGTTTATTGATTTTTTTGTAGGTTTGATGCATATCGAAAGTGTTCTAATGAATAGCAGCCGATGAAAAAATCTTCTGTCTTTGATCATCTCACGATTGATTATTATTCAGCAACTCCTAAGTATCTGCAACTAGCAAACGCTATCGTGAAAGCCATTCGCGAAGACAGGCTTAAGAAAGATGAAATGCTCCCGTCGATCAATGAATTGAGCTTTGAATTTGAGATATCCAGGGATACTGCCGAGAAAGGATATAAACATTTAAAGAAGCTTGGCGTGCTTGGTGCCGTTCCAGGTAAAGGGTACTTTGTGAAAGATGTTGACCTTAACCGCCAGCTGAAGATTTTTCTTTTATTCAACAAATTGAGTTCGCATAAAAAAATAATATATGATGCGTTTGTTGCTGCGCTGGGGGAATCGGCAACGATCGATTTTTATATCTATAACAATGACTTTGCGCTGTTCAAAAAATTTTTACAGAACAAAAAGGATGACTATAATTATTATGTGATCATTCCTCATTTTATGGAAGGAGGTGAAAATGCCCATGAGATCATCAACACCATTCCAAAAGATAAATTGATACTTATGGATAAGCTTGTTTCCGGAGTGGACGGGAATTACGGCGCTATCTATGAGAATTTCGAAAAGGATATTTATGCAGCGCTCGAAGAGGCTCTATCACATCTTAGTAAATACCAAACGCTTAAGATAATATTTCCTGAATACACCTACTTTCCACAAGAGATACTGAAAGGTTTTTTCAGATTCTGTCATCAGTATGCCTTTAACTATAAAGTTGTACATGACATCACTACCGAACCGATAAATGCCAATGAAGTTTTTATTAATTTGATGGAAAATGACCTCGTGATCCTCATCGAGAGAATTCTATCCGCAAAATTGAAAGTCGGGAAAAATGTTGGCGTAATTTCTTACAACGAAACTCCGCTGAAAAAGATAATCCTGAATGGCATTACAACGATGTCTACTGATTTTCAGATGATGGGTGAAAAAGCCGCGCAGTTGATTATTGACAAATCAACACAGCATATTGAGATTCCGTTTTATCTAACGTTAAGAACGTCGTTGTGAGTGATGGCGAGTGGTGAATTGTGAGTCGTGAATGGTGAGTGGTGAGTGCTAAGTCGTGAATAGGACTCCAGTGAAATTGTGATTGATAAACTATAGCCGGCTGTAACAGGCAGTCAACGAAATTTAGAAATGCATGTTCTGAAGGAGCCACATGTTGGTGGAAACTAGAATAGAGCAGCACCCTGCAGGAGATTTAATCGGCTAATCGGCTAATCGTCACATCGGCTCATCAATAATAATATTCTTTCAACCCATGAACCGTTACTCAAGCCAAAAAAAACTGTTGGTAGCTGTTGATTGTATCATCTTCGGATTTGATGGCCAGCAGCTGAAAATCCTTCTGATACAGAGAGGCTTCGAGCCAGCAAAAGGAAAATGGAGCCTGATGGGGGGATTTGTTCAGCCAGAAGAAAGTTGTAATGAAGCAGCATCCAGGATATTAAAACAGCTCACAGGACTTGACGGTGTATTTCTTAAGCAACTGCAAGTGTTTAGTGATCCGCATAGGGATCCGCTTGAACGGACCATTTCTGTAACCTACTTCGCGCTGATTAATATTCTTGATTACGAAAAACAGATAAGCGATCAATATCATGCCGAGTGGTTTCCGGTTAATAAATTTCCTAAACTTATTTTTGATCATGACGAGATGGTGAATATGGCAAGGCGTCAATTGCGGTACGATGCCGCCATGCACCCGCTTTTGATTGAGTTGTTACCCCAACGATTCACGCTGCCGCAGTTGCAGGGTCTTTATGAAGATGTATATAACACAAGGCTGGATAAGCGCAATTTTGCGAGGAAATTGTTGTCAACCGGCCTCCTGATCCGGCAGGCTGATAAGGATAAAGGGAGCTCTAGAAAAGGAGCGTTTTTATATAAAATAAACAGGAAAGCGTTCAATCAGAACTTCCTTCAGAAAGATTTTATTTTAGGTTTTAAATAATAAGTGTTAATTTGACACTTATTGCAGCCATATGGAATACCCCTTCGTTATAGGCGTTGATTTTGGTACAGACTCTGTCCGGTCTGTACTTGTTAAAGCGCATGATGGTAAAGAGTTTGCTTCCTCCGTATTTTATTATCCACGTTGGAAGAAAGGTTTGTATTGTGAACCTTTTATCAACCAGTTTCGTCAACACCCGCTCGATTATGTAGAAGGTCTTGAATCAACTATAGCCGCATGTTTGTTGAAAGCGGGAAAGGAAATCGCATCACAGGTAAAGGCCATTTCCATCGACACTACAGGTTCAACTCCGACCGCTGTTGACAAAACTGGAACGCCCCTGGCACTATTGCCGGGATTTGAAGACAATCCGAACGCCATGTTTGTTTTGTGGAAGGATCATACGGCAACAAAAGAAGCTGCTGAGATTAACCAACATGCAGAGAAATTCTCTGTAGATTTTTTACAATACGTAGGTGGTATTTATTCCTCAGAATGGTTTTGGGCCAAACTACTTCACATCATTCGCGAAGATGAGACCATTCGGCAGCACATGTATTCTTTTGTTGAGCACTGTGACTGGATCCCATTTTTGTTAACTGGTAATAACGATGTTCATCAAATGAAAAGAGGAGTGTGCAGCGCCGGGCATAAGGCTTTGTGGTCATCCGATTTTGGTGGACTGCCGTCTGACGATTTTTTCACTTCTTTAGATCCGCTGCTAGGGGGTTATACTTCTAAGTTATTCGATCAAACATATACAGCGGACCAGGCTGCAGGCTTTTTATCAAAAGAGTGGGCAGCGAGACTAGGACTTTCAACGGATGTGATCATTGGTGTGGGAGCCTTTGATGCACATATGGGTGCAGTTGGCGGACAGATCGAGCCATATCACTTGAGTAAGGTGATGGGGACTTCAACCTGCGATATGCTGGTGGCTCCCGAAGTAGAAGTACACGGTAAACTGGTGAAAGGGATATGCGGTCAAGTTCCGGGTTCTATAATTCCTGGAATGATAGGTATGGAGGCGGGCCAGAGTGCTTTTGGGGATGTATACGCCTGGTTTAAAAGACTACTAAGTTGGCCATTAAAACACCTACCCATAGACGAAGTACAAAAAGAAGAGCTGACGGATAAAATGATCATTCGGTTATCAGAGGAGGCATCGAAACTTCCACTGAGTGAAGCCGATGAATTGGCAATCGATTGGTTAAATGGCCGTCGCACTCCTGACGCTGACCAATTACTTAAGGCTGCCATAATCAATCTTAACCTGGCAAGCGATGCGCCGCGTATTTTTAAAGCATTGGTAGAAGCCACTTGCTTTGGTGCAAAGGCAATCGTTGATCGTTTTAACGAACAAGGGGTCCCGGTAAAGGGTTTGATAGGACTTGGCGGAGTCGCTAAAAAATCTTCATATGTTATGCAGGTGATGGCCGATGTAATGAATATGCCAATACGTATACATCAGTCCGAACAGACCTGTGCGGCTGGTGCGGCGATGTTTGCTGCAACCGTCGCGGGCATTTATGATAAAGTAGAAGATGCGATGGAAGCGATGGGGCAAGGCTTCGACAAAACATACCAGCCCGACGCTTCTAAAACGGATTTGTACAAAGAAAGGTATCAGCGTTATAAAGAACTCGGCGCATTTATAGCTGCGAACCAACGATGAGTAAGTATAAATATATCAGGGAAGAGGCTTGTGAAGCCAATATGTCTTTACCAAAACTTGGATTGGTCCTTTTCACCTTCGGAAATGTGAGTTCAGTTGACAGGAATCTTGGTGTGTTTGCCATCAAGCCAAGTGGTGTGCCATACGAAGACCTTTCTGCGGAGAAAATGGTGGTAGTTGATTTTGGTGGGAACGTGGTAGAAGGGAAACTGCGACCGTCATCCGACACAAAGACACACGCGTTACTGTACAATCAATGGGATAAGATTGGGGGCATCGCGCATACCCATTCTATATATGCCACTGCATGGGCACAATCTCAACGGGACATTCCGATTTTCGGAACCACTCATGCAGATCACAACACAGTTGATATTCCTTGTGCACCACCAATGAGTGATGAAATGATAAAAGGCAACTATGAACATGAAACAGGTTGGCAGATCATTAATTGTTTTAAGGAAAAAAAACTGCATTATGAAGAGGTTGAAATGATCCTTGTGGGAAATCATGCGCCTTTCACCTGGGGGAAGGATGCGGGCAAGGCAGTGTACAACAGTGCCGTGCTGGAAAATATTGCGCAGATGGCGTTTCTCACCGAACAAATTAATTCTTCCTCGCCTCGATTAAAGGAGGCATTGATTAAAAAACATTTCGAACGCAAACACGGTCCCGATTCATATTATGGTCAATAAAAATTTGAAGATTTGAAGATTTGAAGATTTGAAAATAAAATTAGCCCATACGTTGTTAGTGGTCGATAGATGCGCATGGAAATACATTCGCTATAGATTAAAGCAGGCGAATAACACTCAAAAATTTACTAATGAACAACAATAACTCCAGCACCCTTACACAGGATCTTGAGGTGTGGTTTGTAACTGGTAGCCAGCATTTATATGGTGAAGAGACTTTAAAAAAAGTCTCTGATCACTCACAAGAGATTGCCCAATCGTTTCATCAAAGCAAACAATTCCTGGCCAATGTAATTTTCAAACCTGTACTTAAAACACCGGAAGAAATATATGCAATTTGCCAGGAAGCAAACAGCGCTAAAAACTGTATTGGGCTAGTTGCCTGGATGCATACTTTCTCACCAGCTAAAATGTGGATTCGGGGATTGAATATCCTGAATAAACCTTTGTTGCACTTACACACACAATATAACCGTGATATACCATGGAGTGAAATAGATATGGACTTTATGAATTTAAACCAGTCGGCTCATGGCGATAGAGAGTTTGGGTTTATTATGAGTCGCATGCGGTTACCAAGGAAAGTGGTTGTAGGTCACTGGAAGGATTCAAATGTTCTCAAGAAAATTGATTGTTGGATCAGGGCAGCAGCGGGTTGGCATGACTGGCAGGGTGCGCGATTTGTGCGCTTTGGTGATAATATGCGATTTGTCGCTGTAACGGAAGGGGATAAAGTAGAAGCGGAAATTAAATTTGGCTACTCAGTAAATACTCATGGCATTGGTGATCTCGTGAAGGTGATCAATGAAGCCAGTGACCAGGAAATTGATCAGCTGTGCACATTGTATAAGGATCAATATGACCTGGTGGATAATTTGAAAAAAGGAAGTCCCCAGCATGGTTCGTTAAGAGAAGCTGCAAAAATTGAAATTGGTTTGCGCAATTTTCTGCAGTCTGGAAATTTTAAAGGCTTCACTGATACGTTTGAAGACCTTCATGGTCTTTCACAACTACCGGGGATCGGCGCGCAGCGTTTGATGGGTGAAGGTTATGGCTTCGGTGGGGAAGGGGACTGGAAAACGTCTGCACTGGTGAGACTAATGAAAGTGATGGGCAGTGGCCTTGAAGGCGGAAATTCGTTTATGGAAGATTATACTTACCATTTTGAACCGGGGAATGAGATGGTGCTGGGAGCACATATGCTTGAAATTTGCGAAAGTATCGCTGACGGCAAACCGAAATGTCAAATTCATCCATTAGGTATTGGCGGAAAGGCGGATCCTGTCAGACTTGTATTTAATGTTGCGGGCGGTGCCGCGTTGAATGCATCGGTGATAGATATGGGCAACCGTTTCCGGCTATTAGTCAACGAAGTGGAAGCCGTTAAAGCCGAGCATGGTCTTCCTAAACTTCCTGTAGCGCGGGTACTTTGGAGGCCGTTGCCGGATATGCACACAGCATGTGCTGCCTGGGTACTTGCCGGCGGAGCCCATCACACCTGTTATAGCCAGAATCTCACTGCTGAGCATCTCGAAGATTTTGCGGATATATCAGGGATTGAATATGTTTTGATCAACAAGCAAACAGAACTATACCAATTCAAAAATCAGTTGCGGTGGAGCGAAACAGCTTACAGAACCTGGTAAAATATATAAGGCAGTATAAGCCTGCTAACTTATTTTTAGCATAATATATAACCCGCCAACGACCAATTGCTTATGAATAACAAACTAGTATTTGCAGATTACCTGATCTTCATTATTTATTTCTTCATTGTAGCGGGTTATGGCTACTGGATTTATTTAAGAAAGAAAAAAGCAGTTACCGACACCCATGATTTTTTTCTTGCGGAAGGCTCTCTCACGTGGTGGGCAATCGGTGCATCTTTGATTGCCTCTAATATTTCAGCGGAGCAATTTATCGGCATGAGCGGCAACGGGTTTTCCGTCGGGATAGCCGTAGCAGCATATGAGTGGATCGCGGCCATAGCATTGATCATCGTCGCGGTGTTCTTCATGCCGGTCTATCTGAAGAATAAAATTTTCACGATGCCGCAGTTCCTAAAAACGCGTTATAATGAAACAGTGAGTCTGATCATGGCAATATTCTGGCTTTTTCTTTATGTTTTTGTAAATCTAACATCGATCCTATATCTCGGTGCGGTAGCTATAAACAATCTTTCGGGCGGCCAGCACTTTCATCTTATTATGCTCGGCTTGTCGGTATTTGCAATCGTGATCACGTTGGGCGGGATGAAAGTAATCGGTTATACCGACGTCATCCAGGTTCTTGTGCTGATCATTGGAGGTTTGGCTACGACATACATAGCGTTAACAATGGTCAGCGAACATTTTGGCCTGGGCAAAAATATATTGGCCGGATTCAATAAACTTTTAGCCGATTCTCCGGAGCATTTTCGAATGATACTGGATAAACCGGGTCCGAATGCTCCGCAGGCAGACGTAAATAAATATTTAATGTTGCCGGGCATCGCCATGTATTTTGCCGGACAATGGATAGTAAACCTGAACTATTGGGGTTGTAACCAATACATCACGCAAAGAGCATTAGGAGCGGATCTTCAAACAGCAAGGACTGGTATTTTATTCGCTGCATTTCTGAAACTGATGATGCCAGTCATCGTAATGCTTCCGGGTATTGCAGCCTATGTTCTTTACAAAAACGGTTCTTTACAACAGGAGATGGCTCCTGGTGGACATCTGAACGCTGACAATGCGTATTCTTCCATACTCGGCTTTTTGCCGACAGGAATTAGGGGACTTTCACTGGCGGCACTAACGGCCGCGATAGTGGCCTCATTAGCAGGAAAGGCTAACAGTATATCCACCATCTTCACCCTGGATATTTATAAAAAATACATGAGGAAGGATGCCACCGAAAAGCAAATGGTTTGGACCGGCAGGATAGCTATTATCATTGCTATGATCGTTTCTATCGTTTTCACGTGGGAGGATCTCTTGGGAATTGGTAGCGAGGGGGGATTTACGTTCATTCAAAAATATACGGGCTTTATCAGTCCGGGCGTATTTGCTATGTTCATCCTGGGCATGTTTTGGAAAAGGACTACCGGCGCTGCGGCAATCGCTGGGGTCATCACAGGATTCGTGTTATCCGTCGTGTTCATCGAATATGCACCTGCGTGGTTTGGGAACGAAACAGTTTTGTATACCGCATTTCTTAATAAGGAAGGTGAATATGAGATTCCCTTCCTGATTGCTATGGGATGGTCTTTTGTATTTACCGTATTGCTAATGGTATTGATAAGTTTAGCAGGACCTAAGATAAATCCAAGGGCATTTGAAATCGATTCGTCGATGTTCAAGTTGAAGCCTGCAACTACTGCATTGGTAGTTGTAATTTTATTGATCCTGACATTGATCTATACACGTTTCTGGTAACGGTCTTCTTCGTGTTTCCACTAAGAACAGGAAGGTCTCCAAAATTATGTGCTTTAGTTTCCTGACGACTAATTAGAATAGAAGAGCTTGGGTCGACTACAAATTACAGCGTATGCGGAAGTTTCGTACCGGACTTTCAAAAACCCGAGTTCTGAAATAGCCAAAAAGAATCAGTGCGATACCCACAAAATAGTATTGCAACTGTCAACCAGGGCTATTATCTTCGTTTCGGTTTTTCATAGGATATTGGATTTTAAACCGGGGTTGGATGTCTATTCAGACCCCTTTTTTCATTTATCAACATCCTAATTGAAGATATCATCAAATCCACATCAACTGAAACTGTCACTGCACCTGTTCGTTTCTTAATCTTTTATTCAGCATGAAAGTTCCAACGGTATCAGAAATGCGGGGAATACAATAAAAGCTTTTTTAAATCTCCACCTGTAGTCAATCCACACTTTAAGCAAAAGCAATCCAAATAACAGGAACGATGAGCCAACGAAGATACCTCACCGGTCCAGGGGGTGTCCGCCGGATATTGAGCCGCATTGCTACAAATAACAGAAGGAGGTAAGAAATATCCACTGTAATAGCTGCAAATTTGAACTATCCAGTGCTGAATTAAAGAAAGAGTGTCTATTCATTTAAGTCCCAGTCCTGGATAAAAAATGTTGTGGCGAATGGCCCTAAAAAAAGCCGGGTATTGATTATCAATTGATATGGATCTGCCAACTTATCTAAAAATACATTTAGATCAGGCACATATAACCGTCATGATTATAAAGCCCGGCGTAAATGTTCTATTTTGCAGTTCATCCTATTCACGCAAATGGCAGTCAGAGCCGTATTCCGCCGATTTTTTAGAATCCTACTTGTTGTAATTGGGATACATGCTATTGTGATTCTCGGTTTACATATCTGGTTCGTAAACAACGCGAGGGGTGTGTTGAAACAAATTGTTACTGAGAAATCAGGAGGAAAACTGAAACTTAGGCTTTCGAGGCTAAGCTTCGATTTTTTTTCAAATAAGCTACAGGTAAGGGAGGCTGATCTTGAAAGCACGGACACAGTCAGTGCACCTGCAACGTACCATGTAAAATTCCGCAAGCTCACACTAAGGATTCACTCATTTTGGCCTTTGGTTTTGCAAAAAAGATTGCTACTCGATTCCATAAAACTTCACGATCCCGTAATACATGTGATGCTTTGGCGTAAGGACACGACTTCGAGACAAGAAAAAGACGATCTGTCGATCCCACAGGAAATGGGAAAGTTGTATAACTCCATGCTCGATGTATTGGATGGATTCGGAATCAGGCTTATTGTCATTAACAACGCGACACTCAGCCTGGTTAACAAAATGAAGTCGGATTCGAAGCCAGTAACAATTTCAAATGTGTACCTGGAAGTTTTGCGTACATCCAACCGTTCATTTAAAAGAGAAGACTTTGCTCACGACGAGCAATCGGTGGACTTGAGAACCGCGAACCAAAATATCGCATTGCCTGGAGGGCGACACCAGCTCTCTTTTAAAACATTCCGGTTACATCTTTTTAGGCGGCGTATTGAGTTGGACAGCTGTATCATCACAGCAAAACCTACCGAAGATTTTAAGAGCAGCTATAAAATATTCTTCTCGAAACTGTTATTGCTTGGAGTCGACTTCAACGCCATGTACCGTCAAAACCTTATTCGGGCCGATTCGGTGTACTGTGAAAACCCGTTATTTGATATTGATCTCGTTCCTTCAGAAGATATGTCAAAGAAAAAAACCAGGCCAGATCCTGAGAAAATAGTGAGAGAACTTAGTGGGAATCTGGATCTGGCATTTGTGGGTGTAAAGGACGCGGGCATACACATCAATATCAATGGTACCAAGCAGCGCTCTCTCTTTAATTCTAACAAAGATAATTTTGAAATGCGCGGACTACGCGTAAATGCAGATTCTTCCGAGCCTGTAACGGTGCAGCAATTCGATATGCTGGTGCGCGATTATCGGTTATATAATGAAGACAGCTCAACGACATATAGTTTCGACAGCGTGACTTTTAAGAATAATAAAATCGTACTTAATAATTTTTCGGTAATCACTACTTCAGGGCGCAATACTCCGCGGAGCTACCGCGATTACAAAATCCCCTACTTTGAACTGACGGGACTCGATTGGTATCAACTCGTTTTCGATGAAACGTTAAAGGCAAGGGAGGCTGTGCTATATAATCCAGTAATCAATTATACCAGGAACGAGCGATCGGTGCGTAGAAAAAAAACGAAGCTGTTCCAATCATTGCAGAACATAGATAACCTGGTAACGCTCGACAAAATAAACATTATTCATGGGCAAATTAATATGAAACTAGATCCGTCCACTTCTTTTGATTTTCAGAATGTGGATCTTAGCCTGTATAGTGATAAATTATTGAAGTCAACAAATAAAGAGGGACTGAGGAGAGCGGTGGATCATTTTACTTTTTCGAACGGTTTTCTGAGGTTGAAAGATGTTACAGCACAGTTGCATAATGTCCGCTATACCGACAGTAATCTTATTCACGCGGACAGATTATCTGTGAGCAGTACCTCGAGGAAAATTGCTGCTGAAGTAAATGATGTTTTTATCGACAATATGTTGATGGATGATGATGTCGAGACGATTATCGTACAAGGCCTTCGCTGGAAGGATGCAGTGGTGAGGTTAAGTCCGATCGCTCCAACGCAAAAAAGTAAACGTTTCGCGAACATAGAATTTAAAAACATTGCAGGGAATAATACTCAGTTCACTTTTGTCGAAGACAAACGTATAATCAGCACTCATATTCATTCTCTCGAAATCGCGTCCTTGCTAAAGGAACGCAATAAGCCTCTTCAGGTACAGGGATTTTTTGTGAAAGGGAATGATTTTTCGATAATTGGCAATCCGATGAAATTTCATACCGGGCCGTATCAGTTTAGCGGTGAAGGGTCGTCATTTATTTCCGATATGAGTATGGAACGCATTGAAGGAAAAGATTCCCTAAGAGTGCGGTCACCACATATTGATTTTTCTGCGCAGATAAATGAGCTACTTGCAGGAAAAATTCATATACCAAGTATAGAGGCAAAATCATTGGATATAAATATTGATAAATGGCAAAAGCAAACGTCAGTTAATGACGCGAGCGAAAGACCATCTATTCGTATAGATCGGATCGTTGGAACTGAACCTTCATTTCACATCACTTCACACTGGAATGATTCCGTAACTATTGTTGATATACCGCGTTCGGATAAAAGCCTGATCACAGCTTCTGATATCGTTATTGGCAAGGAAGGCATACAACTTGGGCTTTTATCGTTCAATACAAATACAGCAACATTCATTAAAGCAAGCGGTGAAAAGATTGGTGTAGAAAAGGGCGCAGTTGAGATGCAACTTTCATCACTCCAATACTCGACAAAAGAAGGTAAGCCGTCCTGGAGTGGACTTATCAATAAACTATACCTGGAGAATCCCCGGAGTATGCAAATAGGGAAAACTAAAAATAGATTACTCTTAAGCGAGCTTTCCCTGGGTAATTTACGGTTGGCATCAGATTATCTGTCTGATTTTAACCAGTTCGTTAAACATAACGTTTCAGCATGGCTACGTTCTGCCACAGGAGAATACGTTGATAATATTAGAACGTTGAAGTGGTATAATGCGGGCTACGACAACAAAAGCAGAACTCTTAGTGTGGACTCCTTTAAATATTTCCCCACAAGTCCCCGCGATTCGGTCATAGCTAATTCGCTTTATCAAACCGATTATATCACCTTTCAATCAGGGGCAATTGAATTAAAAGATTTCAATATCGACAAGTATAAAACCGATACTGCAATTATTGCCGCTGAAGCTCGGATTGAAAATCCCGTGTTTACTGTTTACAGAGATAAGCTGCCCCCTTTCCGCGGGGGCATCATAAAACCTCTTCCCGTGAATTCGATCAAACGTATTACTTCTCCGGTTTTTTTATCGCGTGTAAATATCGAAAATGGCAGAGTGAGCTATATAGAGAGAAACGCACAGACACGTGCTGAAGCAAAAGTATTTGTAACCAATATTAACGGTGTCATCTCAAACATTAAGAATAGAGCTCTTGATCAAACAGATTCACTTGAGTCTTCACTGAATGGATATTTGCTCGATTCAGCATTTATCGATCTTAGGGTGAAACAATCTTACGCAGATTCACTGAGTGGCTTTCTTATGACACTGCGAATGAAGCCAACTTCCTTATCTTTTATCAATCCGGTACTGACTCCTTTATCAAATGTAATCATCACTTCCGGTTCAGTCGATTCACTTCATCTTCGTGCTATTGGGAGAGAGCATTTTGCTCTGGGAGAAATGAAAATGTATTATCATGACTTGCGAATCAAACTCGTAAAACCCGGCGCACCTGAAAAAACTACATTTAAGACCAGGTTGACTAGTAGGATCGCCAATACATTCGTGATCAAGAAAAATAACAAGGGCCGTACGGGCCTTGTATATTTTGAAAGGCTACGTGACCGCTCATTTTTCAACTACATCGTGAAAATGACATTTAGTGGGTTAGCCACAAGTGTTGGCTTTAAAAAGAACCGGAAATATCAGAAGCAATACGAAAGAGGGCTACAAGACAAAAATCTCCCTCCCATAAATTTTTAGCCATCACGAACTATGCCATGATATAGATATTGAATAGTGCATTTAAACTATCGACTTTGTTGCTCCAACTGTTGAGCAGGAATTGCAGTTTTTACAGGTACATAAATTTCAACTGAATGTTCATTCCTATCATCAACCATTTCTATAATATTTTCCTTAAGAGGAAGTCCATTCGTTGCTGCATCGGTTTGAATCACTTTGATCGTATAAAAAGTATTCCTGTAGCGATACCGAACTGTAAAAGATCTCCATTCGGTCGGCAGGCATGGCGAAATTTTCAATTTATCGACCTCAAGTGTAATTCCAAGTAATGACTCAATAATAAGCTGGTACATCCAGCCCGACGAGCCGGTGTACCAGGTCCATCCACCCCGGCCTTTGTGCTGAGGTGCTGCATAAACGTCTGCGGCCATAACGTATGGTTCTACTTTATAGGTGTCTACCTGCTCCATCGTTTTTCCATGGTTGATAGGGTTGATCATGTGAAATAATTCCCATGTGCGTTTACTGTCTCCCAGTGCTGCAGATGCCATAACCATCCAAATCGCAGCGTGGGTATACTGTCCTCCATTTTCACGAACACCTGGTACATATCCTTTGATATAGCCGGGATTCAGAATTGATTTATCGAAGGGAGGATCGAGCAATTGTATCAGTCGGAGATCACGACGAACAAGATGTTTGTTTACTGATTCCATTGCGATTACTGAACGTTGTGGATCTCCTGCTCCCGATAATACGGACCAGCTTTGAGCGATTGAATCGATTTTGCATTCGTCATTTGAAGCTGAACCCAGCGTAGCGCCATCATCAAAGTATGCCCGATGATACCACTCACCATCCCAGGAATACCGGTCAATATTCAACCGTAACTGCTCCGCTTTTTCAAGGCACTTTTTAGAAAATGCAGCGTCATTTTTCAAATCGGCTATTTTAGAAAACCGTTGTAGAACAGAATACAAGAAGAAGCCAAGCCACACACTTTCGCCTTTACCATGCCTTCCCACCATATCCATCCCGTCATTCCAGTCTCCAGACCCGATGAGGGGAAGTCCATGTTCTCCAACAGGCAAACCTCTTTCAATAGCCTGGACGCAATGATCATACAGGCTTGCAGAAACGTCGGAATGACTTGGAAGATCATAGTAAGATTCCTCACCGTGATTCAATGGACGACCTTCGAGGTAATTAATTTGTTCATCCAATACTCCTGTATCGCCGGTGCTTGAAACATAACGGCAGGTAACAAAGGGCAACCAAAGGAAGTCATCGGAACACCGCGTTCGCACACCCCTTCCCGATGGTGGATGCCACCAATGCTGCACATCGCCTTCGCGAAACTGCCTGGAGGCGCATACCAGGATCTGGTTTCTCGCCAGAACGGGCTCTGTATGTATAACAGCCATCACATCCTGCAGTTGATCCCTAAAGCCAAACGCTCCGCCGGATTGATAGAAACCACTTCGTGCCCATATTCGGCAGGCGATTGTTTGATATAGAATCCAGCCATTAGCAAGAATGTTCAGAGTCGGCTCCGGCGTATCGACCTGTACAGCGCCAAGCGTTTTCTTCCAATATTGATGAACCTCATCCAACACCTTGTTTGCCGCATTCAGACCTCTGTATTGCCTGAGAGTTATGCTGGCCTCATAAGCATTCTTTCCAATGCCAAGTCTAAAAATTGCGTCACGCTCCTGGCCCGGTTCCAGATCACATGAAATTTGAATTGCGCCACAGGGATCTAACGATGCGCCAGTTTTTCCTGAAAGCTTGGCGCGATACATAGCATCCGGAGTTTTTAGTGAACCATTTCTTCCAATGAATTCAGCTCTATCTGCGGTGATATATCTTCGTGCATCGTCTACGTCGAAGAAAGCAACCGGTTCTCTGAACTCTGTATTGTACGAATTCTTTGCTAACAGCGCTCCACTGCTGGTGTCCAATTCCGTAACGATATGCATAACCGATTTCGTCCTCATATCACCTAACACCCACTCTACATATCCTGTCACGGTTAAGCGACGAGGTCTGCCCGAGTTATTTTTCAGCTTCAATACATTAAACTTTATACTGTCTGTCGGGCTTACGTATACAGTTAATTGAGAACTGATCCCGTCCTCAGTATATTCAAACACTGAATACCCAAAGCCATGCCTGACAGTATATGTGGAAGAACTTCGTACAGGCAAAGGCGCAGGTGACCAAAAATGTCCGCTGTCCTCATCGCGTATATAAAAGACTTCTCCTGAGCGATCGCTTACCGGATCGTTCGACCACGGCGTAAGGCGATATTCATGAGCGTTTACTCCCCAGGTATATGATTGCCCACTTTCCGAAATGACCGTCCCAAATGAATGATTGGCAATGATGTTTACCCATGGCACCGGCGTTTTCTGCTTATCCGAAAGAATGATTTTGTACTCTCGTCCGTCAGGCGTAAATCCTCCCAATCCATTGAAAAATTGAAGGTCTTCTTGAGCCGGCCCTGGAGAAGCAAGTCTTGTGATAGTATGCGTCAGTGCAGGAAGAAGATTGGGCATTTGTGTTTTTGCTGCGCGTCGTACGTTGACCTGGTCGGCAAGCGTACCTTTTGTATCGGATATGATTACACGTGCAACAGTTTGGATCAGCGTTCTATCTTCCATTGAAATTTGATCGGCGTTTCTAACGAATATACCACCGGGTCTGTCAGTCATATTTGCACCGATGCCTGCAGTCATCAGGCTGAGGATCTGCTCCTGTAATACCTGACGGTATCCCCCCTGGTCCTCATTCCAGATTACTAACTCCACAGCCATTCCTTTAAGGCGCCAATAAGCATGGGCCTGTACTAATTGTTTTACAAGAACGATATTTGCCGAATCGGAAATCTGTAATAATACAATCGGTAGATCTCCCGAAATGGAATAGCTCCACAAGGCCGATTGACCGCGATGATTTTTTATAAGCACTGCAGGATCCGCACGCAGTGAAGGATTCACATAGATAATAGAACCTGCCAATCGACCATACAGTTGTGCATCAATTTCTGTGGCATTGATCTGCTGAAGAATTACCTGGCTGTGGGTCCATGACAATTCAATAGCACGATCCGCAAGAATACGGTCCTGGTACTTTTCAATAAGATTCTGACATATTTCACGCGTTTCTGCAACACCAAAAACAAGATCAACGATGGCCGTTTCATCCGGCTCGATTGAAATGCGATACCTAATAGCGACAATTGGATCCAACACCGAACCCTGCGAATTGGATAAAGGTTCGAAATGAGTCATAGCCTCTGGATTCGCAATCGTATTTCCTCTGCCTATGAATCGCATGCGATCGGTTTCATATGAAATGTCCTCGGTTTCTACTCCATGAGCTTTCATCAGGTGAAACATCCACGGCGATTTGTCTTCAACAGAACGCGGCCGCCGCGTGCACAGAATGGCGTGATGCGCCGGTATGATTTCCGTTTGTACAAAGAGATTACTGAATGCCGGATGTATTTGGTCAGCTGCGGGCGAAGTAAGTACTACCTCTGCATAGCTTGTGATTTCAATGGATTTTTTTGTTCGGGACTTATTAGAAATCCGAATTCTTCGCATTTCAATATCGTCTTCAGGGGATACGACTATTTCAGTTTTGGTCTCGAAATCTTTATCGCGTAAACGGTATTCGGCATGTCCCTGCGAAAACGTTACCTCGTATGTTTTTGTCTGTTTTAAAGCTGGCTGGTGTGCAGTCGACCAGAAACTGCCATTCTCTTCGCGGATATAACAAAAAGTGCCCCAGTTATCGCAGGTGCTATCTTCACGCCAGCGTGTAACCGCAATATCGCGCCAACGGCTATAGCCTCCTCCTGCATTGGTCACCATTACATGGTATCTTCCATTTGATAGTAACTGAACTTCTGGTACAGGCGTGTTCGGAGTGTTTATTAATCGGATTGACGTTCCGGCAGGACTGGTGGTTGTATCAGCAACATCCGTGGTGTGTACAAAATATGCAGTGGTCTTAGGAATACGTTCCTGTAGTAATAAGAGCGTTGCCTGAAACCGCGGCTCCGATTCAAATCTTTTCTGCATTGGTTTATCAAGAAGGAGATAAGCTAACGAAAGAAAAGTCATTCCCTGGTGATGAACCATAAAGGATTTGATCACAGCATACGATTGTCCCCTTGGTAACCGTGATGAAGTATAATCTATCGCCTCGTAAAATCCATATCGACCTGCGAATCCGTCCTCGGCGAGCTCTTCCAGATTTTCACAGGCCGCCTCTGGTGATACCATTAAGGCCATTGCTGAAGCGTAGGGGGCTATTACGAGATCGGTACCCAGTCCGCGCTTAAGTCCGAGACCAGGAACTCCGAATGCACGATACTGATAATTAAAATTCGCATCGACCATATTGTAGCCAGATTCAGAAGTACCCCAGGGAACTCCTCGCTCTTTGCCGTATTCTATCTGGCTTTCGACTGTGGCTTTATTGGTTTGATCGAGCAGCGTGTTTTCATAAGTGGGCATGATCAATAACGGCATCAGGTATTCGAACATCGAACCGCTCCAGGATAGAAGGATAGGATCGCCGCCGGTATTTGTGAGCAGCCTTCCCAAGGCGAACCAGCTGTCCTGGGCTAGCTTGTCTTGTGATATAGCGATAAACGTGCAGAGGCGGGCTTCCGACGCAAGCAGGTCGTAATAACTTGGATCCCTCCGGTGGTCTTCAACGTTGTAGCCGATGGAAAGCAGGTGTTTCGATTTATCGTAAAGAAAATCATACTGCATATCGGCAAGCTCAAATATTTGAGTCAGGAGATTTTCTAATGAAACGAGCGTTTCGTTGGCCGTCCTGGTGGCGGTAAGAACAGAAGATTGAAAAGCATCGAGCCATTGATTTTCCTCAATTGTATTATCCGGCAAACGTCGACGCTCTATTTCGGGAAGCGTATTCATTTCCAATCTGGACAATTCCTGCATACTGGGAATTTCATCAAAGAGCAGGAGGTCAGAGAATTTCTTTGGTGTTGATTTGATGAGTAACCACGGTGTCCAAAAGTTTAATTCATTCACAAGTGCTTGCGTTTGCTTCAGCAGCGCAGAGGCCCAGAAGTGAGAATCACTTTCAGCGCCTGCCTGCTCCGCTCTTAGAATATCATTCGCCTGTTGTACTAACGTGGTTGAAGCTGTCAGCACACCATTTAATGTCAAAACCGCTTCATTTTTCAAGAGTGGGTGAAGCGTTTTCTTGAAGGGCGAAAAATGATCTGAAGGACCTTCAGTAGTGCTTTCCAAAACATGCAACGTTGTACGCAGCCCTTCAAAAAGTTTTTGAGTAATTATTTTTTGATTGGGTAGGGCGATAAGCCCTTGCCTCAGCGTTAACAAATGCCCGGCGAGGTTGCCGCTGTCTACTGTTGAAACATACCGGGGTGGAAGTATCTGCAAGGTTTCAGTGTCGTACCAATTATAAAGATGACCCCTGAACGTCTCCATTTTTTCGATTGTCCTGAAAGCATTGGTGGTGCGCTCGAGTAATTGGCTGCCTGTGATATATCCAAAATCATAAGCTGTAAGATTTGATAGGAGTGAAAGTCCAATATTCGTAGGAGATGTCCGATGCGCAATCACTGGTAAAGGATGTTCCTGGAAATTGTCAGGAGGTAACCAATTATCCTCGGGACCAACGAATCTTTCAAAAAATGCCCAGGTTTTCCTGGCAAGAATTTGAAGGAAGATTGTCTGGTGAGTGGATAAATCTGCTTTTCTCTTAGGTAGCTGGAGACTTATTATCCAGGCCACGGTAGGAGATACCATCCAAAGAATAAGAATAGGAACAGATACAAGTAACGATATTGGTTCAATAATCGTGAGATAAATAAAAACACTAATGCCCGCAAACGGGCCTATCCACATTGTTCTGAAATAATCCACAAGACCCCCCGGATTTGTCTTCTCGAGATTTCCTGAGGGATTCCACTCGAGCAACTTCCTACCTGTAATGATCATGCGCCAATTCGTGAGAAGTATTGCATCAAGATGATAAAAGGCTTCAAAGGGCAGACATATAATCGTGAACAATGCCTGAACAAAACTCATGTAAGCCGCCCGAATCGATGTTTTGATATGAGGGCGGATCGGTACGTCTTCAGGCCTGTGAATCATATCCCACACAGTGGAAATCACCGACGGTAAAACAATAATAATGATTACCGATAGCGCCCAAAACCACGATGATGGAAGGATTGTCCACCCGAGTGCTAGTAGCAGGGTCAGCGCTATAGGAACAAGACTTCGCCTGAGATTATCAAAAATTTTCCACCGTGAAAGGGTCGACAAAGGATTCCGGTGAAGCCGCCTGTCTTTTCCTGGAGCAAACGGAAGTATCCATCCACCGATTTGCCAGTCTCCACGTATCCATCGATGCCGCCTGCTTACATCGGCACGGTAACCTGACGGATATTCTTCATAAAGCTCCACATCACTGAGAAATCCCGATCGTGTGAAACATCCCTCCAGCAAATCATGGCTTAGTATTCGGTTTTCCGGAAAGCGATCATTGAGGGTCTTCTCGAATATTTCCACATCATAAATGCCCTTTCCTATAAAAGAACCTTCATGAAAAAGATCCTGGTAAACGTCCGATACGGAGCGAGTGTAAGGATCCAGGCCCGAATCGTTGGCATGCATTTGTGTGTACCATGTGCGGTTTGCTCCTGCAAGGCTAACTGCTACCCTTGGTTGCAAAATGCCATATCCTTCCATCACTCTTCGTTTCCTTTTGCTATATCGCGGCCGGTTAAGCGGGTGAGCCATAGTTGCTGCAAGCTTCCACGCGGCATCACGCGGTAGTTGTGTGTCCGAATCCAGTGTAATTACATATTTGATATGGGTATAAATTTCAAATTCGCCAACAATGCATGAAAATTTATCGGGTGGTCCTCCACGGAGTAGGCTATTTAGCTCTGTAAGTTTGCCGCGTTTTCTTTCATACCCCATCCATATTTTATCTTTCTTATTGTAACGACGCGGACGATGGAAGAGAAAAAACATGTCGTTTTTTTCGAAGCCATATTTTTCATTGAGATTTTCTATCTGCGTTTTTGCCAACTCCAGCAAATGGTCATCATCCGGCATATGCTCCTCGGGCGCATCTTTGAAATCTGTTAGTAATCCGAAGTACAGGTTTTCGTCCCTGTTAGCAAGAAACCTTACTTCAAGTGCTTCAACAAGGCTGCCAATTTCTGCATCGTTTGTAAGTAAGGTCGGAACCACCACCAGGGTACGGCTGTCATGGGAAATTCCTTTGGAAAAGTCCATGCGTGGAAGTAGTGTTGGCTTAAGAACTACTGTAATAACCCAGTTAACCAGTGCTAGTGCCAATTGGCTTGCACATAGCACGCCAAGTATGCCGATAACAATAAGAAGATTCGTGCCAATGCCATCACTGTATGCTTTCAGCAAAAAACCACCGGTTAGTGCAGCCGTGATCAATAGTATCGAACCGCCGTATAGCAGGAAGGGATGCCTTTCCATGCTTCTTTTTAATTTCTGCCAAAAGGAAAATTCAACTTTGGCTCGCCGTTCTGTTTGCACCAGTCCTTTATCAACGAGAAAATATCCAACATGCGACTTACGTGGATCGGGTTGCTCGCCAGAAGCGTTTTCAAGGGAAAGAGTTATCGCTATCCGGGCAACTTCGCTCTGAGGTGTTTTGCTAATCTTCGAGATTCTTTCCACGACATGCCTGTAATGATCACGGGTGTAAAAATCCATTTTGCTGTAAACTGCATCTATGTCTTCGCGAAGTGTTTGTTCAACAATACTCATTGTTTCTATGAACTCCCGCCAGTCCATATTTGCCAAAAATCGCAGACTGCCGATGCTGTTACTCATAGAAACCTGGTCTGCCGCCTGTTTCTGGCTTTCCTGCTGCACAAGGTCGTTGCTGGTGAGGTCCATTTCAGAAAGTCGTTGCTCCATCCATGTTAGCGGAAGTGCGAGTGTGGGACCTTTTCCCTGTAAGTGACGCGTAAGTTCTGCCACAAAAGAACTTTCCATCGGTGGATCAGACCTGGCCATATCCGCAATAACAAGAATAAGGCTCTTCGGATCTTTCTCGGCAGTCTCTTTCATTTTCTCAGCCCAGAAGTCCGCAAGATTTCGATTGATCCTTCCAATAGCGATTCTCACTGCTACGCGACGTAGGTTTTCGATAAGAGCCAGGCGTAGCATAATCGGAATGGCCCAGAGTTCACCCAGGTCAAGATGAGTAACGCTTTGATATGCGGCGATAAAACCACTAAGGCCAGCCGCGTCAACGCGGCCGTCACTATGAGAAATGATCCCTAGAGCGATATCGTAAACACGCGGAAAACCCTGCGAAGGTCCTCCTGAAAGCCAGGGAAGACTTTCACTATAACCTTTCGGCAGATGCTTTTTGCCGGTTCGGATCTGATCCTCGATAAGATAAAAATTATCAAGCAGCCATTCAGCCGCAGGAGTAATTCTGCGATTGGTAATAACCGTTTCAGTCAGGAGATCGTGTACTTCTACCAGCACATCCTCATTGTCAGCTAGTCTTTTCAACAGTTTATCCGGAGCCTGGCCAATACCGGTTTTATGCGATTCCGCAAGCGCTTTGCTGTATTGAGCCATTTGATCGGCGGTGAACAGTTCCGCACGAAGTGGCGGTTTCTCATCGGCATATTTTCGCATTAAATTCACACCCGGGAAAGATATTCCGAGGTGTGACAATATATCCTGAATCGTATCTTGTATAACCAATTGTAATGGATATTTTTTTTAAAAGATCTTTGGCTTCTACGACATGAGCAAAGGAGTTCTAACGCCTATTCGCTACCTGGATACGAGTTATATTGCTTCAAAGCTCAGTCATCAATTCAGCGTACCGGGTTCTACAATTATATGCAGGTACATGCAAGGGTCGTACCCAATATTGAGCCCGGGAATTTTTAATACTACATTCTTATCTGATTTACGTTCTGTCTGCGTCCCTAAAAGTAACTAAAAATGCGCTGGAAACGTTTTGACCTTTGATGATGGCTTTTTCATAGATGAAGTAATCCTACCTTTACAAATGCCCGCGTCGTCGACCTTGCAGTTGCAGATTTTCAGGAAACATCTTGAACCATTCGTATCATTTTCCGACGATGAGTGGAATATTTTTTGCGGTTGTTTACAACTGAAATCAATAAAGAAAAGAAGACAATTTGCTTCCCAGGGAAAGGTGTGCAATGAGGTTGGGTTCATCCTTAGCGGCTCGTTCAGGTTTTTCTTTGTGAAAGATGGGATCGAGATCAGTAATTACTTCTGTTTTCAAAACGAATTCATCAGCTCCTATCGGAGCTTCCTGAAAAGAGAGGCCAGTCTTATAAATATCGAAGCGATGGAGGATTCACTTTTGTTTTGTTTCTCCCACGCTTCCCTCCAGAAATTATTAAATGATGACCGCATTGTATTAAAAATGGAGCGTTTCGGTAGGAAAATTGCGGAGTACCTGATTTGTTGCTATGAGGAAAGGGTAGTGTCGTTTGTAACGCAAACGCCGGAAGAGCGGTACAGGCTCTTGCTGGAAAATGGACAAGATCTTTTACAGCGCATACCTCAACACTATGTAGCGAACTATCTGGGCATAACTCCTGTTTCACTATCTCGCATCCGCAAGCGAATATTTGCTTTTTCGAAACAGCAAAACCTTGCATCCTGAAATTGTTCACACCTTCTCGTGGCCCTTACTCGTTTGCCTCCTTTTGCATCTATTCGCTCTGAGCACCCCTACGAATTCTTTGCGCCTTCTGCGGTTTGTAGTTTTTTTGAAGGCAAAGAGGGAAAGTAAGACGCAGAGATTTGCAAAGAAGCACATTGGATACAATGACAAACTAAAAATGCGTTTTTATTATCTTTTGTTAACGGTTTCTGCTAGATTGTCCATCTACCTTGCATGCATAAATAATCAGTTATGCATACCATTTTAGGAGCGGGAGGACCAGTTGCCAGCTCACTAACAAAAGTTTTATCAAACGCAGGAGAAACTGTTCGGCTTGTAAGCAGAAAACCAATTAAAACATCAGGATTAGTCACCTGGGTGGGTGCCGATCTGAAAGATATTGCGCAATTAAAAAATGCGACACAGGGATCAAAGGTAATTTATATGTGTGCAGGACTGCAATACAATAAAAAGGTTTGGGCGGAAGAATGGCCAATCATTATGCAAAATATTATCGATGCAACACGATATGCGGAGGCCAGGTTGATTTTCTTTGACAACGTATATATGTATGGGCGTGTCAACGGTGTTATGACTGAAAATACTCCTTATAATCCCGCAAGTAAAAAAGGAGAGATACGGGCGAAGATAGCGGAGCAACTCATGAATGAAGCACGATCTGGAAATATCAGGGCGAGTATCGCGAGGGCGGCAGACTTTTATGGCGCAGAATCAATGAATAGTTTTTTTGATTCTATGGTGCTGGCGCGGTTTGCAAAGAAGCAAAAGGCGATGTGGCTTGGAAACGCATCCGCAAAGCATTCTTTCACCTATGTGCCCGATACAGGCAAAGCTTTGTATACGTTAGGGAAAGATCCCGGCTCTGACAACCAGGTCTGGCACTTACCCACGGCTGCTGCACTAACCGGCAAGGAAATTATCCATTTGGCGGCGAAGGTTTTCGATGTGAAACCAGATTATATGGAAGTGAATAAATTACTATTGAACGCAATCGGCCTGTTCAACAAATTGATACAGGAAACTACCGAAATGTATTACCAGTATCGATATGATTATGTTTTTTCGTCAGAAAAATTTCAGAGCGCCTACAAGCTGGCTCCGACGGGTTATGATGACGGCATCAGGCAATTCAGTGAAGTTCTAAAAAGCCGAACAGTGTAACCGGTCTTTATAAGCGATCTGGATCTTGTGATGATTTGTACTTTACTTTTCTGCTGCTTTATTTATGACGTCTCTTTAGAATTTTTTCAATTTCTACCGCGAAAAATACAATAGACGATACAGCAATGCATATCACTAACTCTTCCACGGTGAGTGGTTGCGTTTTAAACAGATCATTGGCGAAAGGAATATATATAACGCCTAACTGTAGAAGTAAGGTTAACACAACAGCACCCAACAGTGGTAGATTAGAAAATAGTCCCTGTATAAACAGCGACTCCCTTTCACTCCGTATGGCCAGAACATGGCCAAGTTGTGCAAGGGATAAAACAGTAAATACCATTGTTTGCCAATGAAGTCTTTCATGATGGGTCGCCCAGGCTTGTATTCCTAATGTTATTGCAGCCATTAACAATCCCACCCAGATAATATGGTATCCAGTTCCGGCGAACGGACTTTCGTTTGTTTTGCGGGGTGGTCGCTCCATGATGTCTTTCTCCTCTTTCTCACTTGAAAGTGCAAGACCGGGTAAGCCATCAGTTACAAGATTTATCCAAAGAATATGAATAGGGAGTAAGGGGATCGGTAAGCCGACAATGGGAGCTAAGAAGATGGTCCATATCTCCGCGCCATTGCAGGTCATGATGTATTTTACGAACTTCCGGATATTGTCATATATACGACGACCTTCTTTAACAGCCTTAACGATAGTCGCGAAATTATCATCAAGCAAAATCATATCGGCGGCTTCCTTGCTTACGTCGGTACCGTTGATACCCATAGCTATCCCGATATTGGATGTCTTTAGAGATGGCGCATCGTTGACACCGTCGCCAGTCATCGCTACAAAATGTTCTCTTCGCTGGAGTGCGTTTACGATATTCAGTTTTTGCTCAGGCGAAACCCGTGCGTATACCCTTACCCGTTCGACCCTGGCTGCAAATACGTCCGCCGGGGTGGACTGTAATTCCTTACCCGTCATCACGAGATGATTTTCTGTAAGTATCCCAATTTGCCTGGCAATAGCGGAGGCTGTAGCTGGATGATCACCTGTAATCATTACTGTTTGGATACCAGCTGTGTTACATTCACCGATCGCCACTTTCGCTTCTTCCCTGGGAGGATCAATCAGTCCCGCCAGACCTGCGTAAGTCAAACCGTTTTCAATAGTTTCTATATTGATGACTTCAGGTAAAGCATTTATTGTTTTAAATCCAAAAGCAAGCACGCGAATACCCTCATCAGCCATCGTGTTTGCTTGTTTTAGGATGGATTCGTTAGAAGCTTTGTCCGATAAGATGCCTGTTATGGACTCAACGGCCCCTTTTGAAATAATTAGAAATTGACTGTCTTGACGATGGATGGTCGTCATCAATTTCCGTTCGGAATCGAACGGGATTTCACCAACTCGTTGTAACTCCTGCTGCAAACTTTTTAATCCGTCGGGTGAATGTTTTTCAATGAAATATTCTACCAGCGCTATTTCTGTAGGATCTCCCTGTAAAGAATTATTTTGACTTTGTTTCACATCATGATTTAGAGCCATCGCAGTTTCAAGCAGAGGTATTTCCCGGATGATCGGAGAAGCTGACGGTTCGGGAACCATGTTCACCAGCTTCATTTTATTTTGAGTAAGCGTTCCTGTCTTATCAGAACAGATATACGTAACCGATCCGAGGGTTTCAACGGCCGGCAACTTTCTGATCAATGCATTTTTTTTAGCCATTCTGCGTGCGCCGATAGCAAGCGCCACGGTAATCAGTGCGGGTAATGCTTCTGGGATCGCGGCTACAGCCAATGAGATGGAAAGCAAAAGCATTGCTACCGGGTCTTCATCGCGCAGCAGGCCTACGCCAAATAATAATGCACAAACTATTAAAATGAGGTAGGAAAGCTTTTTACCAAAGTCGGTCATCCTTTTTTGAAGGGGAGTGGCTGTGTCAGCCTGTTGCAACATCTGAGCTATTTTTCCTATCTCGGTCTTCATTCCAGTGGCCACAACAATTCCCTTTGCCCGTCCATTTGTTATCAACGTGCTTTTATACGCCATGTTGAAACGGTCGCCGAGCGGTAGCTCCTCTTCAGAAAGCTCGCGATCCGTCTTATCAGCGGGAACTGATTCGCCAGTAAGTGCAGACTCATCTATACGAAGACTATGTGCTTCAATTAACCTGATATCGGCGGGGGTAACATTTCCAGCCTCAAGCAATACAAGATCTCCAGGAACCAGATCCTCGGAAGCGATTGTACTGGTCTCACCATTGCGTATGACCTGCGCGTGCAGTGCAGCCATTTTTTTTAACGCTTCAATAGCCTTTTCCGCCCTATATTCCTGTACGAATCCTACAATCGCATTCAACAAAACAATCACTAATATTATGATACTATCGGTCCCTTCGCCTACTATTCCTGAGATAATTGCCGCAACAATTAAGACAAGAATCATAAAATCTTTAAACTGGTTGAGAAAGAATAGCCAGACTGGCTTTTTCTTTTTTCTTTCCAACGCATTTGGCCCAAACTCTTCCAATTTCGATTTTATTGCTTCCGTTGTCAATCCCTGCGGCGAAGACCTGGTAAGTTCAAAAATTTTCTCAGTACTTAGTTGGTGATAGTTCATGGTATAGATATAAGATGGGCTTCACACACATGCTTCAACGAAAAGGTGTGATGATCATCTCTTCTAAGATAATCTCAATTCCGGAAATACAGATTCCGACTGAAAATGATTTTGGCTCAAAGGATCGATTATGGCGGCAGGGAAAGTTGTTGCGCGAATATCAGTTCCCAACCTGCCAGGAAATAGGAGGTGTGCAAGTCAATACGCCATCTCCTTATATATTCGCCTTTTACTGTTAAGATACTTTTCGTGTATTACTTCGCTCATGCTTTTTTGATACACCTTACTTTCTACCCAGGAAATGATATCGAGGTATGCAAATGCACGAGTTTCAAACCTGTTTTTTTCCAGGTGCTTTATCTTGTTTAGGAAAAGTTCCAGTTCTGTTCTTAGTTTATGTCTCGACACATGAAATGAGCTTCTTAAAAATCTGAACATTTCTTCTTCAACAACCGTGAGGTTTTGCATTTTCGACATGAATCTGTACACCGATTTGATCAATGATTCCATGATACTGAAGTTACCCAATTCGTAATGAGACATCAAATGTAAGAGCCGGGCATAACACTGAAGGTCATACCTGAGGTCGGTGGGGTCATGAATTATCTTTTGCATATAGTCAATACAGGTCGAGTAATCTCCGCTACCAAAGTAAAGCATGCCGATCTTATAATTCAAAACCATTATCCGGTGCTTGTCGAGGAAAAGGCTGTACTCATCAAGCTTCCCTTCTATATCGGGCACCAGTGACAAACCTTTCCTGAAAGTGCCAAGCATGAACTGCTGATTTATTTTGGCACTGCTTATATATATGAATGCCTGAATCCGGAAACTATCATTTTCAACCACGCGCGGTGTTTTTGCAAATGCTTCGAATTCCCGGAGAGTTATTTCGAATCGCTGATAATTGCGAAGGTCGAAATGTGCGTTCAATAAGTTATGCATGCCTTTGATGAAGTGACCGGTTTCAACCCGTTTCATTAATGGTT
>DAINQQ010000047.1:0-30163 GCA_036742645.1 Flavitalea sp. | reverse complement strand
TCAAATCAGTTCACCTGTATCTCGTCCACAAACACCCATGCCTTGCTTCCAGCAAACCGATTTCCTTCGGCAATCACGCCATGACTTTTTGCAATCACTTTTATGTAACGGGTGGTTGTTGGCGAAAATTCAACGTTAAAGAAACCTGTTGCAAATCCGCTGCTATCTTTTTCGAACTTCGAACCGGATCCCACTGAAGTAAAATTTTTTCCATCTGATGAAACAGATACTTCAACGGAGGCAGGCAGCCAGATCTGGCTTTGGGACTGATCTAACGAGTGAACCTGCACCGACGATACAGATACTGGTTTTACAAGATCAATAACTGCCTCCATGTCTGTTCCCAACCATCCGAGCCATTCAGGTGAGTTGAATCCTCTTTCTGATAGAACACCGTTTATTAAACCAAAGGCGCCCGTGTTTCCCGGATATGTGGTAGAAGGTTCGGCAGATAAACTTATCTTCTTCCCGGTGGCCTTGTTCAAATAGAACCTTTGCTGCACGCCACAGCATTCCTGCTGCGTGCCATTTTGGTTCTTTATTAGCAGGCTTGCATTGTATTGCGAAGATTTAGTAATCACTAACGGCTTGCTGTAAGTGAATATGCGGTAATCGCCTGCAGCGCCTGAAGTTTTTGACGTTGGATTTTGGGCTTCGATATTATCTGTCGATATTCTTATCTGTGAATTTTTGTCAAGTCCCTTACTCTGTAACGACCAGATTAAACCGTCATACGTAGGACTTGGTTTGATGGACGCATTGATATCATAATAAGCATTGCTATAATTAGCTCCCCATAACTCGTATCTCTTAAAATGTGTCGGTAATCGTCTTTCAAAATCTTTGGAATTTCTTTTTTCTTTCGGGCTCCATAGAATTTCGCTCAGTGCCGAAAGGCGTGGAAATATCATGTATTCAACCTTGCGTGTATTTTTCATGTACTCAGTCCAAACATTCGCTTGTGCGCCAAGGATGAATTTATACTTATCCGCAGAAAGTTCTTTGGGAAGTGGTTCATAACCATAAACTTCTTCAACAGGTGTGAAACCGCCGATCGTCACTGAATCTTCATTTTTTCTTTGGGTGTGATCAAAATAAACATAGTTTCCAGGCGTCATGATTACTTGATGATTTTGTTTAGCGGCTTCAATACCTCCCTGTTCACCACGCCAGCTCATCACAAGCGCGTTC
This sequence comes from Flavitalea sp., assembly GCA_036742645.1. GTDB lineage: Bacteria > Bacteroidota > Bacteroidia > Chitinophagales > Chitinophagaceae > Flavitalea. The sequence goes on along the minus strand of DAINQQ010000047.1, from coordinate 28,972 downwards.
GGAGCCAGACCTCCTTCCAATATCTCATCCCACCCGATTATTGTTTTGCCTTTTCCATTTATATACTTCTCCATTCGCTGAATGAAATAGCTCTGTAATTCATGTTCGTCTTTGAGCTTAAGATCTTTCATGCGCTGTTGGCAACGGGGGCAAATCTTCCAATGCGTCTTCGGACACTCATCTCCTCCAATATGTATATACTTCGATGGGAACAGTGTGATGATTTCATCGATCACGTCTTCTAAAAATGCAAAGGTTGAATCGTTGCCTGCACAGAAAACGTCATCAAAAACACCCCATGTTTCCTGTATAAGTTTACCTGTGGCCTGACGGCTTGCGTTTGATATCATGTTATCCGGGATCTTCGTTTTCTGATCCGGAAAACAACTCAACCATGGATAAGCTGCTATTGCTGCACTGCCATGACCGGGCATTTCAATTTCAGGTACAACAGTCACAAATCTTTTTTCTGCATATGCGACCACATCTTTTATTTCGCCCTGCGTGTAGAATCCACCGTAAGGAATGTTATCGTTTCCTTTTCCTGGATACCGGCCAATGATCGTCCCGTTTCGGAAACCCCCAACAGACGTTAGCCTCGGATATTTTTTTATTTCAATGCGCCAGCCCTGGTCCTCGGTAAGGTGCCAATGAAAATAGTTTAATTTATGTAACGCGATATAATCAATATACTTCTTAACGAAATCAACCGGGAAAAAATGACGGCCCACATCAAGATGCAGCCCACGGTATTGAAATCTTGGGTAATCTTCAATAGACACACATGGGATAGTGAAGCTCTGTGACTTTGAAGGCGGCAACAGTTGAATCAACGATTGCAAGCCGTAAAACGTTCCCTGGTAGCTGTCGCCTTCAATATTAATACCGTCGGGCTTCACCTGCATATTGTATTTGCCGGGATTTTCAGGAGCTTGCACAAAACGTCGGGTGGTAAAGCGAATGTAGTTCGTGGTCGCCGATTCTGAAACCTGCAAACTGAAACCATATATTTTGTTGAGATAAATATTCAGGAACTCTGCACTTGCTTTTTCTGCATCATCATTTAATACCAAAACAGTGCTTTTTGTAATCGTGAAGGTTCCCTTTTGAGGAGTTACTTTCACGGGAGCAGGCGTAATGTTAACTGTCTGCCCACTGGTGCGGACACAAATAACTGCAAGGAGCAAGAACGTGATTTTTTTCATTATACTAATAAATTATTATTTAATAACTGGTAACATGATTTGTGAAGCGTTAGCAGCATCATGGAAAATCCGAATGGTCGATTTCTGAAAATCCTTTTCATCCGCTTCATATATATTGACGAATTTTTGTGGATTGCGGTCGACCAAAGGAAACCAGGTACTTTGGATTTGTATCATAATGCGATGGTTTTTTTGAAATGTATGAGCGACATCTGGGAGTTCATAACGTATTTTTTCAAAGCTATTTGGTTTGAATGGAACGGGCGCTTCAAAACTCTTGCGATATTTGCCGCGCATGATTTCACCACGAACCAGCATCTGGTATCCCTCCATAATATAACTATCATCCGGGACGCCGGGAGGTTGTTTATCTCCGTAACTGAATTTATCAGGAAACACATCAATCAGTTTCACTACAAAATCCGCATCAGTTGTTGAGATGCTTGTTATGAGATCGGCGATGATTGCACCGGCCAGTGTAACATCTTCATTCAGCACATCGGTTTGAAATACCAGAACGTCGGGTCGCCTTGCAGCAAACCGCTGATCATCGATCATGTATTCTTTTGTACGCTGAAAATGTATGTCCTCTGTATAAGGAACAGGTTTCGTAGGATCGCTAATGTACTCGCTAAAGCTGTTCTTCGCTGAAGGTTTTTCCCAGGATAATTTTCCGCCGGCATGAAGATAAAACGGCTTGTTTTGTTTTGAGACAGGAGGCCACCTGTCATATTGTTTCCATTCATTCACGCCGGTGAAGAAGATTGTCGCTTCGGGAATCTTTGAAATATCGCCTTTACCTTTCAGATGATAGTTGAAATACGGTATTTCGATATTATTCTGGTACCAGATAGAAGTTGATGATCCGAATTGAACATTGCCGAGAGAGGATCCATCATCAGAAGATGAAGACCATTGTCCATGATACCAGGGTCCCATCACGATCTTGTTGTTATTTTTTGCTTTCTGTTCTATCGCTTCATAAGTTCTCCACGCGCCAAAGCAATCCTCTGCATCGAATAATCCGCCTACTACAAGCGTGGATGTTCCGGATGGAATATTGTTCACAAAATTCCTGACATTCCTGGCCTTCCACCAATCGTCATAATTTGGATGGGTATAAAAATCTTTCCAGAACGCAATGCTGTCGCCCATGAGTTTTGCGAGATTTTTCAATGTTCCCGCTTCGAGGTAGAATTCATAATTATCTCTTGTAGGATAATCGAAATCAGCCGGGCCAACCGTAGTAGGTTGCGGCCGCGGCTTTCCAAAGGACGAATAAAAAGCAAAACCATCCATTTGAAAAAAGGCCCCATTGTGATGGAAATCGTCACCGATAAACCAATCTGTAACAGGAGCCTGCGGACTCACAGCTTTTAAGGCGGCGTGACCACACAGCGCGGCCATGGTGGAATAAAAGCCGGGATAAGAGATTCCAGCGACTCCCACTTTTCCATTATTGTGTGGAAGATTTTTAACAAGCCAGTCAATTGTGTCATAAGTATCACTGGCTTCATCAATATCCTTCGTGGTTTTTTTGTTGGGATTGAAGGGACGCACATCCACAAATTCTCCCTCACTCATCCAGCGACCGCGAACATCCTGTTTCACCAAAATATATCCTTCGCGTAAGTAATAACGGAAATGGCTGCTCCAGAGATCCACCCAGTTTTCTTCACCATATGGTGCACATGAATAAGGTGTTCTCATGAATAGAACAGGATGTTGCTCTGTTGTATCTTTTGGCATATATATGGAGGTAAAAAGTTTTACTCCGTCACGCATTGTGATCCTTACTTCTTTTTTGCCGTAATTTTCTTTTATCCATGCTTCGTCAAGCTTGTTTTGGGAAAATACAGCGGTCATCAAACAAGTGAATAAAAAAGAAAGCAATATTCGTTTCATATTAACGAGTAATTTAGAACCTTAAATGTAGCGAATGTTGAACAACCTATCTACTACGAACCATGCATCCTAATAAACAATTGATCGAGCAATTCTATTCTTCATTTCAAAGACTCGACTGGCGTGGTATGCATGCCTGCTACCATGATGAAGTGGTTTTCTATGATCCGGTGTTTGAAGATCTTGATGCAGCAAAGGTAAAAGCCATGTGGAAAATGCTTTGTATGCAGGCGAAGAATTTTTCGTTGGAATATTACAAAGTGGAAGCGGATGATGAATACGGTTCATGCCATTGGAAGGCACGTTACACCTTTTCAAAGACAGGTCGCAAGGTGGTGAACAGGATTAAAGCTCATTTCAAGTTTCATGAGGGAAAGATCATCGAGCATATGGATGATTTCGATATATATGCCTGGAGCCGGCAGGCTTTTGGAGCCAGTGGCTGGGCACTTGGCTGGTCTTCTTTTTTGAAAAACAAAATACGCAGCGCGGCAAAAGCCAACCTGGAAAACTTTATGATCCGGGATTCGGTAGAAAATTCCGCTATAGAAAATAAATGATTTTATGTCGTCACGAAGAAAGTTTTTACAAAATTCCGCATTAGGTTCCGCAGGCTTATTACTAGGAAAAAAATTTTACTCGGAGCAGGGAATTTATGAATCAGTAAACGGACAGCCGGTAGTCATTTCAACCTGGGCTCCCAATGTAAAAGCGAATGCGGACGCATGGAAGGTACTGTCGAAGGGAGGTTCGGCCCTCGATGCTGTTCATATGGGTGTACAGGTACCTGAAGCCGATCCCGAAGATCAGAGTGTTGGGTATGGTGGTTTGCCTGATCGTGATGGTCGTGTTACGCTCGATTCATGTATCATGGATGAAAAGGGCAATTGCGGTTCGGTGATGTGCCTTGAACATATCATGCACCCAATCTCTGTAGCAAGACTTGTGATGGAAAAAACGCCGCATATTATTCTTGTTGGTCAGGGAGCTTTGAGGTTTGCTCTTGAAAATGGATTCAAGAAGGAAAATCTGCTTACACCGTCCAGTGAAAAAGCGTGGAGAGAATGGCTGAAGACATCTAAATATGATCCAATGGTTACACCAGAGGCGTTAATGGACAAGAAGAAACAACAGGCTGTGCCTGGGCAGTTAAATAATCATGATACGATCGGAATGGTAGCGATGGATGCAAGCGGTAATTTAAGCGGTGCATGTACAACCAGCGGATTGGCTTACAAGATGCATGGAAGGGTTGGAGATTCGCCAGTGATAGGCGGAGGCTTATTTGTAGATAATGAAGTTGGCGCCGCTACTGCCACAGGTGTTGGTGAAGAAGTGATCCGTATTGTCGGTTCACATCTTGTAGTTGAGTTGATGCGCCAGGGATTGAAGCCAGAGGCAGCATGCAAAGCGGCCGTGGAGAGAATCATTCGCAAAAATCCTGATAGAGCGAAAACATTGCAGGTAGGTTTTATTGCCTTGAATAAAAAAGGCGAATATGGTGCGTATTCATTGCAAAAAGATTTCACAATGGCGGTTAAGAGCAACAAGGAGGAGAAAGTTTACCAGGTGAAAAGTGTCTTTTAATTATATTTAAAAGAAAGACTGCCACGAATTATCACGAATTAATTCGTGGGAATTCGTGTAATTGGTGGCAAGACTTCTTGATTTGCATGTTGTCTCCATAAATCATCTCCTCAAAGACGCTGGAATTCGTGGCAAAAAACTTTTAAGAAAATGTTTGTTTGTGAAAGAAAAAATTGTCCTGGAAGTCTGTGCTTTTAATATTCAATCCTGCATCATTGCTGAAAGGGTAGGCGCGGTTCGCGCGGAGCTTTGCGATAATCCTGTCGAAGGTGGAACGACACCAAGCTATGGAGCGATCTGGCAAACAAGGCAAAGAATTTCCATTCAACTATATCCGATCATCAGGCCAAGGGCAGGTGATTATTTGTATGATGATGATGAATTTTCGATGATGAGAAAAGATATTGAGACCTGCAAGCAATTAGGATGTGACGGAATATCCGTAGGTATTCAAAAGCAGAACGGAGAGGTTGACACAGACAGGCTACAAAAAATAGTTGAATGGGCATATCCCATGGGTGTCACCTGCAATCGTGTTTTTGACCGAACACCCGATCCTTTTAAAGCGCTGGAAGATATTATTATATGTGGCTGCGAAAGGATACTCACATCAGGTCAAAAATCCGCGGCGCCAGATGCTACGGATATCTTAGCACGCCTGGTGAAACAGGCTGATGCCAGGATCATCATTATGCCAGGTGCCGGCGTGCGCTCTTCAAATATTGAGAAACTTGTTGGCGAAACAGGTGCAACTGAGTTTCATACTTCGGCGAGGAAGATTGTTGAATCCAGCTCAACTCACCAGAATCCTGACATCCTTGACACCGGGAATGTTGTCATTGCAGATGAAGAGGAATTACGGAGAATTCTGGCGATTGCACAAGGCCTGGGGACAATGTGATGATGTGATGAGGATGAGCCGATGTGATGATTAGCCGATGTGGTGATGTAAATAAGCTGATGTGATGATGTGATAACTAGCTGCTGTGAGGATGTGATAATTAGCTGATCTGATGATGTGATTAAGCCGATGTATGGTTAGCCCATGTAAAGATGTGCGGATCGATAATATACGAAGCGAATAATAGACCAATAGGCTAATCGGCTCATCATCACATCGGCTCATTATCATCAATCTACTTTCGTGATCTTCAACATATTCGTGGGCAAGTGCAGGTGAACGGGAAGGCTTCCCGTGTTTACGACAACATCGCCACTTTTTACAAATCCTCTTTCCTGGAGAATCGAGATTTCGTCCTTTATAATATCGTCAAGACTTTCCTCTTCAGAATAGTGAAAGGCTCTTACACCCCAACTCAGGCTTAACTGATTTACCAGTGTTTTTTCTTTGGTGAAAATAAACAAAGGCGATTGTGGCCTGTAACTCGACAACATAAACGCTGTATAACCGCTTTGCGTCATGCCAACCAGTGCATCGGCCTTCGCATCTTTTGCGAGTTTACACGCATTATAACAAATTGCATCGCTTAAAAAGGATGGCGAGTGAGGTTGTGGTACCAATTCGTCTTCGAGGTTATAACGGTAATCTGTACGCTCTACCTGCATGATGATCTTTCTCATGGTTTCAACAACCAGCACAGGATGTTTTCCTGTTGCTGTTTCGCCGCTAAGCATTACAGCGTCGGCTCCCTCGAGTACTGCATTCGCTACGTCTGTTATTTCGCTACGGTTAGGTTTACTCCTGTCAATCATACTTTCCATCATCTGGGTGGCTACGATCACTGGCTTTGCTCTATGAAGGCTTTTGCGTATCAGTTGTTTTTGAATCAACGGCACCTGTTCAACAGGAAGTTCAACTCCGAGATCGCCACGGGCCACCATGATCCCATCAGATTCAACAATGATATCACGAATATTTGTTAATGCCTCGGGCTTTTCAATCTTCGCTATGATCTTGGTTTTGCTTGTTTTTTCCTGGAGTTTGCTGCGAAGGATAACAATATCTTTTACACTTCTTACGAACGACAGCGCTACCCAGTCCAGTTTTTGCTCAATGATGAATTCAAGATCCACCAGGTCTTTTTCAGTAAGTGCCGGAAGGGATATTTTTGTATCGGGTAAATTGATGCCTTTTTTGGAAGACAGAATTCCTCCCATGGTCACCATCACTTTAACATCATTGTTTTTTTCAATACCGATCACTTTGACTTCAAGCTTTCCATCGTCGATCATGATCATGTTTCCGATCGTGACATCTGCGTGAAGATTGGGGTAAGAAACATAAATGCGTTCCTTCGTTCCAACAATTTTCTCGTTGGTAAAGGTCAATATATCGCCTGGCTGTACATCCAGCGCATTGTCCTGTATTTCGCCCACACGCAGTTTAGGTCCCTGCAGGTCTCCTAATATCGATATGTTATATGGTTCTGTTGAATTGATTTTTCGGATATGCTCTATGATCCTGGCTTTGTCTTCATGAGCACCATGAGAAAAATTTAACCGGAATACATTAACTCCTGCCTTAACGAGAGCAAGCAGCTTTTCATATGTGTCAGAAGCTGGTCCTACAGTAGCAACAATTTTTGTGCGGTGTGAAATATGTTCGATCCCAGCCTCTTTATCCATATCGCCGTGCAGGTATTTTGTTAGATCTCTTGCCATTATTTTTATGTTCTGTTTTGTTTATTGATGGAATTCAGAATTCGGAATTCCGGGGTCTTTTAGACGGTCGACAGCATAACTAGCTGGCCAATATCTTTACAATTTTAAGCCATTCGTCGCTGATCCGTTGTTTTGCTTTTACCGCTTTTTCTAATGGAGTATAGTGCATCTTATTATTTAATATGCCAACCATCACATTATGGCGGCCATACATTAAACACTCAACAGCAGCGTATCCCATACGGCTGGCAATGAGCCTGTCTAAACATGAAGGAGAACCGCCTCGTTGGATATGCCCCAATATACATACCCGGGTTTCAGCATTGGGTAATCGTTGCTTTACTAATTTTGCTACCTCATCCGCTCCGCCAAAATCTTCACCTTCCGCAACAACTACCAGGTTCACCAATTTTTTTCTTCTTTCTTTCTCTTCTAGTGAGAATATTAATTCCTCGATATCAGTCTTTCGTTCAGGTATGAGAATATTTTCCGCACCGGTTGCGATACCGCTATGCAATGCGATATATCCAGCATCCCTTCCCATGACCTCAATTATGAACAAACGATCGTGAGCATCGGCAGTGTCCCTGATCTTATCAATCGCCTCCACAGCCGTATTTACGGCGGTATCGAACCCAATTGTGAAATCAGTTCCGGCGATGTCCTTATCGATGGTCCCTGGTAAACCAATACAGGGGATATCATATTCCCTGCTGAATATATCGGCACCCCGAAAAGAGCCATCACCTCCAATAATCACCAGGCCGTCGACGCCAATTTGCTTTAAATGGTCATAAGCTTTTTTACGTCCTTCTTTATCGAAAAAATCCTTGCACCTTGCCGTCTTAAGGATTGTACCGCCCCGTTGAATAATATTAGCGACGCTACGCGAATGCATAGGTACGATATCGTTTTCAATCATACCGGCATATCCGCGCATAATGCCAAACACTTCTAAACCATAAAAGATACCCGTTCGGACAACAGCACGGATGGCGGCATTCATGCCCGGTGAATCTCCTCCGGATGTCATGACGCCGATTTTAGTCACCTTATTTGCCATGAAATGAAATCAGATTTTGATTAAAAACTTTCAATAATCGGCAAGAAACGTTGAAAACTATTTAGTTTTTATAAATGAGCGCCAAAAATAAGGTTTTGTTTTGATTCTCAAATTGCAGCTGTTTCTCATTGCTGATCGCTACGAGTTTTCCCTTCTAATCCCTTGTGTTTCCAATTATCACATCTTTATGCGATGACGCTTCAGTCACACAAAACTGCCGTTGTGGTCTTATACGGACAAACTCAAAACATGAAAAAATATAGTATCATTTTCACGGGCTTAATTTCCATACTAGCTCTCAATTCGTTCAATATCTACAACAATAGGGGGGTGACCTTTTAAAAGAACTCGGCATTCGGGAAACTGGCGCCAGAAATTATATCTGGAAAACTTTTATCGGGGACTCTTTCTCATTGCCTTCGAATTCAAACAAAATATAAACAAACCTTTCATGAAAGAGCAAGAATGCAATAACTGTCAAAACAATCCGGCTCATCGATGCTCAGTATGTGGCAATGAACATAAGGACTCAAGCCAGATGGCCATCCATTCAAACCTTTATGCAGCCGAATTCCTGCTGTATGCATTCCATTTCGAAGATTATGATCGCGAAACGAGGTCAAAGTCAACAAGTGCTCATCCGCTGATGATGATGGTGACAGAAGGATGAGACAAAAGAAATTGCTGTGATTGTCACAGCAACATTTGTTAATTGTCTGGTCCCAAAACTAACCCAACCAAAACATCTTCTAATATGATAAAAAGAATTCTAAAGTGGACAGGAATCATCATCGGTTCAATTCTGCTTCTGCTCACGGTCACCATTTCGATGCGACAAGATCTGAAGTTCGAGGCTCCATTTCCTGAAATCAAAGCATCGACCGATTCAGCTGTTATTGCAAGAGGTAAATATCTCGCACTAGGTCCCGCGCATTGCGCCGATTGCCATGCTTCTCCGAATTCGAGAGCATTAGTAGAAAAAGGAATCGAAGTTCCTTTATCAGGCGGTAATAAATTTGATCTGCCAATAGGAGACGTGTATGTAAGAAACATTACATCAGATAAAGAATTCGGCGTTGGTAAATACACGGATGCCGAAATTGCGCGGATGCTGAGGTATGGCGTACGGCCAGATGGTACGGCTGTTTTGCCCTTTATGCCGTTTCATAATACGAGTGACGAAGATCTCACTGCTACTATCTCTTTTCTTCGAACCCAGCAGCCAGTAAAAAATAGGGTACCGGAAAACACCACCAATATTCTGGGAAATATTGTAAAAGCTTTTATACTCAAGCCCTCCGGCCCGACGGGGAAGGTTCCCAAAACAATTAAAAAGGACACAAGCGCAGCCTACGGAAGATACCTTGCAGTGAGCGTTGCGAATTGCTATGGATGTCATACAAACCGCGATCTGATGACCGGTGCATTCATTGGTGAACCATTTGCTGGCGGAATGAAAATGGAATCTTCTGTCGATCCTGACAAATACTATTTTCTTACGCCTAATCTAACACCGGATTCGACAGGAAGGTTGTTTGGCTGGTCAGAGGAAATGTTTGTGAACCGCTTTAGGAAAGGAAAGGTCTATCCTGGCACTCATATGCCATGGGGACCATTTAGCCGAATGAGTGATGATGAATTAAAGGCGATCTATAACTATTTACAAACGTTGAAGCCGGTTAAGAACGCAATTCCGAAGAGCAGGTTGGAAAGCGAGAAGTAAGTTGAAATTGGAAACGTGGAATTCAGAAGCAGTTGATTTTGATTTGCTGAGAGAGTTTATCACAAATTGCAGGAAATTAACACGAATATTGTTCGTGCTAATTCGTGCAATTCTGTACAACAGAAAGATGCCTTTGTTTCGTTCGCCACGAATTACACGAATTATCACGAATTAATTTGTGGCAATTCGTGTAATTCGTGGCGAAGACTTCCTGATGTTGATGTTCACGGCTCATTGTTCATTGTTCCCTGTTCATTGTTCACTGTTCATTGCTCATTGTCCATAACATTCTCCGGTTTATAATATTTTGATAAGGTATGTTCTGTTTTATTGACTTTACATTTTGAATTCTGAATTCGGAATCCTGAATTCCGAATTCTCAATTGTATTGCTCAGGGTTTATTATATTGTAGTCAATACAACCTGTAGCCCCTGGTATGTTGAACTTATCCCCTAAGCCATCACTGCTTTTTCTTGGCATCCTATGCATTGCTGCATTGGCCCGAGGCCAGTCATTTGATTATGGCTTTCAACATCTTACCACAGACCATGGCCTGTCACATGACCTGGTGCATTCCATCGTAAAGGACAAGCAGGGCTTCATGTGGTTTGGAACATTGAACGGACTGAACCGATTCGATGGTTTTCAATTCAAGACGTTTAGGCATAATAAAAACGATTCCACTTCTATTCCTCACAATACTGTTATTGACCTGGTTTGTGATACGTCCGGATTTCTTTGGATGTCCACAGGCAACGGCATATGCCGTTACGATCCCTTCAAACAGAATTTCAAAACAATTCCCTTACATGACACAGGTTCTTCAAAAGTCTGGCACTTGAATATTGATGAAAACGGAATGATCCATGTAATTCATAGCGGCGCTCTGTATAACATCAATCAGAAGAATTTAAATGTCTCTTTCGTGAAGAAACTGGGTAGCCATTTACTGGACGCACGGATTTTTAATGCAGGTCACGGTCGGCTATGGCTCCTTAATAATGCAGCAGTGTATCGGTATGATTGCAAAGCCAAACAAGAAACCTATGTAATGGGTTTTGATGAGGAACATCGAAATGAGCGTATTGGCGTGATGTATGTTTACACTGATCCCTTGGGCAAGACATGGTTTGGAACTTATAACAATGGTTTGTTTTATTATAACGATTCTACGGCCAAATCCGAACTATTAACCAAAACGACGCTTTTTATCATTAGTATTTCCGCTGATGTTGACTACCGGAACAATAACCTTCTTTGGATTGGCGGAGGTTATTCCGGGTTAAATGTATTAAACACAAAGGCGCAGCAGCTTTATGATATGCCAAAGAACCTGCAGCAGTCGTGGACTCATAATGGGGGTCGTATTCATACATTTTATCGCGATACGACCAATGGCATATTATGGTTAGGAACAGATTTTGGCATCCAAAAATATGATCCCGGGAGCGTGCGCTTTGCACGTAAGATGCTTCCGGGCACAGGCATAGTAGGACAATTTCCCATCGTAAACAGCGTATTGCAGGACAAGACAGACCCGACCGGTCAAACATGGTGGGTTTGTTCGTGGGTTGGCGGACTTTATAAATGGAATCGTAAGAGAGATGAATTTGTTAGTTATGCTCATAAGTTAAAAACGTCTGAACTCTTCGACATTGAACAGGATAACGATGGAAACATCTGGATCGCGGAGCTTGGCGGAATTCAGATATTTCATCCAATCACCGGTCAATGGAGGTTTGTCGATTCCTTTATTCGGAACGATACGGTGAGTACGAAAGTGCTGCGGCTTTACAAAGACGTTAAGGGAAATATATGGTTCAGCCAGAACTACGATGGATTCTTTAAATATGACCAGAAAACAAAAAAAATACAACGTCAATATTTGAATGCTGTATTGAAAGAACCTGAGCGCGTCTCGGTTACCGGAATTGCTTCTGATTCCGCAGGAAAAGTCTGGATTTCTTCGGCGCATCATTCATTCAGTATTGACACCACCGGAAAAATTTCGGAACTGGTCATCAAGCCAGCTAAAGGAGAGCCGATAAAGAACAGCGGCGGTTATGGAATCGCTTTAGATAAGAAAGGGCAAATCTGGTTAGGTAATGGGAATAAACTTTTGAAGCTCTCCAGAGAAGGTTACTTATTGAAAATGTATGGCGACGAAGAAGGAATTATTGCAAACGGGTTGGGAACTATCGTCATTGATCGGCATGGTTTTTTGTGGATCGCATCAGATAATGCATTACACAGCTTCAATCCCGATACCGAACAGTTCAGTTATTTCAAAAAGGAAGACGGGTTGTTCACAAATAATATCCCAGATCAGTTAAGCTTATCAGACAATGACGAATTATTCGTCGGCTTCAACAGTGCCTTTAGTTATACAGACACCCGACAATTAAATGACCGTCTGATCGGCGTACCTTTTATTTTCACTTATATCCAGGTAGAAGATAAAATGGTCAGTCCGATCAATACATCGAAAGTTATTCTCCAGCCGCACGAAAATACATTCGTGGTGGAGTACGCCGCGCTTGATTATAGCCGACCCGAAAAAATCCAATATGCTTATTGGATAGAACAGAATCGTGTGGATTCACAATGGAAATTTACTTCTCAGCGATCACTCACTTTCACAAACCTTGCGCCCGGAAATTATACTCTGCATCTGAAAGTCAGGGGGCCGAACGGAATGATGAGTAAGGAAGAACTTACTCTTGCAATCAAAGTATTGCCTAAATTTTATGAAACCTGGTGGTTCTGGGGATTGGTGCTGGTGGTGATCAGCGGCATCCTCTACCTGTTTTACACAGTCAGAAAAGAAGAACAGGGCAGGATCGAAAAAATGCGGGATAGAATCGCAACGGATTTGCATGATGACATGGGCTCGACGCTAAGTAGTATTCGGATTTTCAGCGATGTGGTTAAAAGACAGGTAGGGGAAGAAGCGCAATCTGCACCGCTTCTCGATAAGATCAGCAACAATGCCGCGCAGCTTTCCGAAAATATGCAGGATATCATCTGGACCATCAAACAGAATAACGATAAGTTGGAGGATCTTGTTACGAGGATACGCGAGTTCGGGCTGAAACTTTGCGATGCCAGGGATATAGAATTCAAAATTCATATTTCGGATTCTTTCCGTACCTCGCGATTGAATCTAGAGCAACGAAGAAATCTTTACCTCATCTTCAAGGAGTGTCTCAATAATGCTATCAAATACTCTGGGTGTGATATTATTCAGTTATTTATCACCCAACAGGGCAAACACCTGAAAATGGTTATACAGGATAATGGAAAGGGTTTCAGGGAGACCGAGATAAAAAAGGGAAATGGTTTGAGTAATATTTATAAGCGGGCGAAGGAAATAAAAGGAAATGCTACCATTGAATCAGGAAATGGCAAGGGCACAAGGGTGGATGTGTTGATCAGGCTTTCCTGAAATATTCCCTTTGTGTCCTTGCATCTTCCGTTATGTTCTTGTGAACCCTTTTGACTGTACTATTAAGGGGTTCATAAACAACACAACGGACGATACATAGGACACGAAAGACTATAGCATCATCATGCTATGCTACCGTCCAAAAAAAGAAAATACTTTTGTTATATGCAGGAGAAAATATCGGTTGTGTATTATGAAGACAATACAAGTTTGCGCGAAGGAATTTCGTTCCTGATCCAGTCCGCCGCCGGCCTTGAATTGTTGGCAACTTTCAGCAATTGTGATTCTGTAAAAACAGATATGGCTCAATTAAAACCGGATGTCGTTCTCATGGATATTGACCTGCCAGGCATCAACGGAATTGAAGCCGCCGGGATCGTGAAATCAGTCAGTCCAAAGACCCAGGTGATCATGCTCACTGTATTCGACAACGAGGAAAAGATCTTTCAGGCCATTCGCAATGGAGCTAGTGGATACCTATTAAAAAGTACGTCTCCCGCTGAAATAATCGAATCAATTTTCGACGTGAACAAAGGCGGCTCTCCGATGACAGCAAACGTTGCCCGGAAAGTGTTGCAGTTCTTCCAGCGGCAGCCAAAAACAATTAAAGCTGACTACAATCTATCAGGCAGGGAGGTTGAAATTCTGAAAGGACTCGTCAGTGGTTATAGTTACAAACTCATCGCCCACGAATATTTTATCAGTATTGATACTGTCCGCTCTCATATTCGTCATATCTACGAAAAGCTTCATGTCAATTCCAAAACAGAAGCCGTTTTGAAAGCAATCAACGAAGGTCTTGTTTAACTAAAAGATTCACATGTTCATGCGATTGATACATGGTTATTCTTAAAGCATCTTTACTGTGCAATAACCATCAACCCAAAAATCATGTATCAGTTAACATCGCTCGAAGCGGAATGCAGGTCATATGCCCGTAGGCTTACACAAAACAAAGCACTGGCGGAAGATCTGGTACAGGAAGCATTAAAAAGATATCTTGATAATGATTCCACCATCAGTAATCGGGAAGGCTACATAAAGAGAACGATTCATAACCTCTATGTAAATAGCTTGCGCAAGGAAAAAAGGCACAGAGTATATGTGCTTAGATCACTCAGTACAGAACCAGCGATTTTTTTCCCTTCCTCCAATATGGAAACAGTTGGGGAGCTGGATCAATTATTCAGCCTGATGCAAAATATTCTCACGCCACATGAGCGAGCCGTTTTCATTATGAAGAAAAGTTTTGAAAAGGAATATGAGTGGATCGAAGACAACTTCGGTATCAGTTACGAAAATTGTCGACAACTCCTGCACCGTGCGAAATCGAAGCTGCGCAGCCGAAGCAATGTGGCCTTATACCGGGGCGGATCGCATTTATATACTCTGTTTCTCAAAGCCTCCCGCACCGGCAACCTGTTTCCCCTAATCGATACTTTGAAAGCGGACATAGCGGTGGCGAATAATTAAGGCAATTGTCTTTTGTTTGTGGTTTGTAGTTTATTGTTTGTAGTTTGTTGTTTTTCAGCCGTGGCATCTCCATTAATCATAACTGATAGGGTATAATACTGATAGGGTATAATTAAGAGCTTCATATTGTTGTCACAAACCACTCACCTCAAACCACCCACCACCAACCACAAACCTCGGCCTTTTCGGCCGTAAAATCACTGCTTCATTTGTCGAAACATCCCTCCACGGACTGAAATTTTGCCTATCTTAAGCGCCTAAAATTCGTTATTATGAAATGTTCCGTGGTGAAGCTTTTATTGACTGTTATTATACCCTGCAGCAGCCTGGCCCAGCTGCAATATCCAAACACAAAAAAAACTGATACCATTGATAATTACCATGGAACAAAGGTTCCCGATCCCTACAGATGGCTGGAAGACGATAACAGCGAAGAGACTAAGGCCTGGGTTATTGCGCAAAATAAAGCTACTCAACAATACCTCGCATCGATCCCTTACCGCCAACAGGTAAAAAGAAGATTGGAAGAACTGTGGAACTATCCGCGTTACACTTCTCCATTCAAGGAAGGCGATTACTATTATTATTATAAAAATGACGGGTTACAAAATCAAAGCATTTTGTACAGGCAGAAAGGATTGAAAGGAGTGCCTGAGGTATTTTTAGATCCAAACAAATTATCTGAAGATGGTACTGCATCCCTGGCGGGCCTCAAGTTTTCGTTGAATGGTAAATACGTGGCGTACAGCGTCTCGCAATCCGGCAGCGACTGGAGAGTCGGTTATATTATAGATGTAAATACAAATACCAGGCTTTCCGATAAACTGGATTGGCTGAAGTTTACAGGCTTCAGTTGGAAAGGTGATGAAGGTTTCTATTACACGCGTTACCCCGAACCGCAAACAGGCGAGCATCTAAAAGGAAAGAACGTGCTGCCACAAGTTTATTACCATAAAGTCGAAACACCGCAAAGCGAGGACATTCTGGTGTTCGAAGATAAGGAACATCCGCAACGATTCGCGGGAGTTGGCCTCACAGAAGATGAAAGATTTCTTCTGCTGTCTACATCTGAAGGAACCAGCGGCGGAGAAATCTGGTATCGCGATTTAAAAGATTCAGCACGGACAGAATTCAAACTTTTAATTCCGGGATTCAAAACGGAGCCACGTGTCGTGGATAATGTTGGTGACAAGCTCTTGGTTGTTACCAACGATGGAGCAGCCAATTATAAATTGGTTCTTGTTGATCCGGCCAGCCCGGCCGCGGCTCACTGGAAGGTGATAATTCCCGAAAAAAAGGAGGTGCTTCAGTCGGTATCTACAGGAGGTGGTTACCTGTTTGCAGGATATTTAAAAGACGCGTCAACGAAGGTGTATCAATACACTTATGAAGGAAAACTTGTTCGTGAAATAAAGGTACCAGGCATTGGAACAGCCGAGGGCTTTGGAGGCAAGAAAAAAGATAAAGAGTTCTTTTATATGTTCACATCATTCATTTATCCACCCACTATTTTCCGGTACGATATTGAAACAGGAAAATCAGAATTGTTCAGGAAATCCGAGGCCAAATTCGATCCCAGTCTTTACGAAACAAAACAAGTATTCTTTAAAAGTAAAGATGGTACCAAAGTTCCGGTGTTTCTGAACTATAGGAAAGGATTAAAACTTGACGGAAACAATCCCGTTCTCCTGTATGGGTATGGTGGTTTCAATATCCCGATGACGCCTGGGTTCAGCGTGTCAAATGCTTTTTTTATGGAGCAGGGTGGTATATATGCCGTGGTGAATCTTCGCGGAGGAAGTGAATATGGCGAAGTATGGCATAAGGCAGGAATGCTGGAGAAGAAGCAGAATGTGTTTGATGATTTTACCGGCGCAGCAGAATACCTGATAGAAGAAAAATACACTTCGCCGGCCAAAATGGCTATTCGTGGCGGAAGTAACGGAGGATTACTGGTAGGTGCAGCAATGGCCCAAAGGCCGGAATTGTTTAAAGTAGCCATACCGCAAGTAGGCGTGATGGATATGTTGCGGTATCACAAGTTCACCATCGGTTACGCATGGTCTGTTGAATTTGGCAGCAGCGAAAAAAAAGAACAGTTTGATTACTTATATAAATATTCTCCACTGCATAATCTGAAGGAGGGTGTGCAGTATCCCGCAACTATAATCACGACTGCAGACCATGACGACAGAGTGGTGCCTGCACATTCTTTCAAATTCGCAGCGCGACTACAGGAAGTTTATAAGGGTGAAAATCCGGTCATTATCAGGATCGAATCAAAAGCAGGACATGGCGCGGGAAAGCCGGTAACAAAACAAATTGAAGAAGCCGCAGATATATGGAGTTTCACGATGTATAACCTCAAAATGCCTTTTAAAGATCAGTCAGGAAATACACAGGGAAAGGAAAAATTGAAAGGATTCTAGGGTGAGTCTGGAGTCGGGATTCCGGAATTCGGGTATGGACTATTGATTTTCGATGTTTGATTTCCGATTATGCGAACAAAAAAAGTTTAGTAACAAACGAAGAGTTTTTTTGACTCCAGACTTTAGACTCCTGACTCAAATTATGGTTTCTTAACTTTGAAACATGAAAGTATTAGTTACAGGTGCAAATGGATTACTTGGCCAGCAATTGATTAATCTTTTACTGCAAAAAAACCATGAAGTGATAGCGACTTCAAAGGGATCAAGCAGGTTGCAATCATCAAGTGACAATAATCTAACTTATCAGGATTTAGATATTACAGATGGTCTGGCAGTACAAAAAGTGATTACAGGGTTTCGGCCTGATGTAATTATTCACGCGGCAGCGATGACCCAGGTGGATGAATGTGAATTGAATAAAATAGATTGTTACAATGTCAATGTAACGGCAACAAGGTTTTTGATAGAAGCTGCAAAGGAAATCAATACAAGGCTCATTTATATTTCCACGGATTTTATTTTTGACGGATCGGCAGGTCCATACAGGGAGGAAGATGAGCCGAAGCCTCTGAACTACTATGGAAGTACAAAATTATCTGCTGAGACGGAGGTGATGGAGTCAGGATTGCAATGGGCCGTCGCTCGTACTGTATTGGTTATTGGCAACGCATTTGGTACAAGATCGAACATTATCAGTTGGGTAAAAGACAAATTAAGTAAGGGGGAAAAAATTAAAGTGGTGAACGATCAGTTTCGCACTCCAACCTTTACAGAGGACCTTGCTAAGGGAATCGTACTTATGCTTGAAAAAAATGCAACCGGTATTTATCATATTTCTGGAAAAGATCTCTTAACTCCATATGAGATCGCGCTCAAAACGGCAGCACATTTTCACCTTGATAACTCCCTGATTGAAAAAGCGGATGTGACGTCATTTTCACAACCGGCGGTACGTCCTCCGCGTACAGGTTTTCATATCGATAAAGCGCGGAAAGATCTTGGCTACGAACCGCTTTCATTCGAGGAAGGATTAAAAAAATTTTTCCCCTCATAACATTCTCGGTTGTTCCTTTTGCATATTTTTATCACCCACTGGAATTTTTTGGACTGTGCATTTTAATCCGCCAATGTGAAGAAGGCGACTAGTTTTTAGATATAAACGAATTCAAGAGCTGTTGACGAAGTTTCAGGCATAAGGTCTTTTGGTTGTAGCGGTAAACGATTTCAAAAGTGCTGGCAACAGCATGGACAATTTCTAATCATCTTAAAACCATCTCATGGACTTTGGCCGCGCAGATAATATCCAATCAGTAGATTTTTCGCTTCCACCGGATGATATCATTACAAATGAAGTTCTCAAAGAGCAAAAGGCGAATAAGCAGCCGCTTCAACTGTATGTAGGCTGTGCCAAATGGGGAAGGGAAGATTGGATCGGAAAAATTTATCCAAAGGGAACGAAGAGCAAGGATTTTTTATCCCACTATGTAAAGTACTTTAATAGCATAGAATTAAACGCGCTTTTTTATAACCTGCAGCCCAAAAAAGTGATCGACCGCTGGGCCTCGCTTGCAGGGGACGATTTCAGATTTTGTCCAAAGTTCTCAAACTCTATCACTCATATCAGGCAATTAAAAAATGCTGATCAGGAAACAGATCGCTATATAGATCACATGCTTTCGTTTGGAAAGAAACTGGGGCCATCGTTCTTGCAGCTTTCTGACCGTTTTAAAACGAATAGAGCTGATGTGGTCGAAAACTATATACAAAGCTTACCGCGCGACTTCAAAACGATCATCGAGTTTCGACATTCTGATTGGTTCTCAAAAAATCAAGTGGTTGATAAAGTTTTCCAGTTATTCCGGGAATTGAAAATTGGAACAGTCATCACTGACACCTCGGGCAGAAGAGATTGCCTGCACATGAAGCTTACAACTCCGCTTGCTTTCATCAGGTTTGTAGGGAACAACATGCATCCAACCGATTTTTCGAGGATCGACAGTTGGGTTGATCGTATCAAAAGCTGGATAGACAATGGACTTAGGGAAGTTTATTTCTTCATTCATAATCACGAGGAGCTAAACTCACCCGAAATCTGCAAGTATGCGATAGAGCGGTTTAACAAGAAATGCGGTACAACTTTAAAAGTGCCAGAGCTACTTAATAAATAAAACCTGGATATATCTAACCTGAGGAAGGGCAAGGTTTTGTAATGAATCAATTCTTTTTCTTTCGTTTAAGCCGTACAGCACCATTTTGTGTGAGACTGCTCGATAAATACAGCTCGTAGCGATTGATGCCGTCGCTAACTATCATCAACGCCGTATTTGGTGGGATACGGCCCAGGTTATCCGCAAACATGCTAATCTCGTTAATTTCCAGCAACGTATCAAGAGAAACGTAAACGTTTAACGCACGGCTCGACAGTTGCTGATTGGCGAGCACTGGTTTCTTATTTAAGAAAACACTAATACTATCCCCGTCTATATCGCCATTGTCATAAAAACTTAGTCGTATAGAATCAGACTCTATTTCGATATCTCTGCTGTAAATGTTTTTCCGCTGAACGAATTTATCTACCAGCTGCCTTTCCAAATTGACAGCAATCGGCGGTGGAATGTTTGCTATGCTGCCCGGTGCAACGTCTCCCACGTCTAGTTTCACTTGTTCATTCCGTGGCGCTGAAACAACAAAGTCTTCTTTTTGCGGTTGCCATATTTTCTTCCCTGTTACAGAATTTTTTAGCACGCTGTCTTCATCTTCTTTCATGTCCAGAATGAAGTTTACCCGTAACTCGGGGCAGGTATATTTGTATTTTTCATCGCTAAAAAAAGAACCTTTAACTGTGTTTTTCACCTTTGACACTATTAACGTTCCATGAAAATCCATGGGGCATTCAACGCCGTCACGATTGGTGGATGCATAAAATATTACTGGAACTCTGTTAATACTGATGGCGCGGGTTTTAGGGTTATAAGTGCCGCGTATAAAAAAACTCTGGTATGAGTCTTTAAAGTAGTAACCAAAAATTCCCTCTACCTCATTGCCTTTTTGTTTAAGGATCAATTCAGTAAGGTAATTGTTATGGCTTCCCTGAATCATCACATCTGCCTTTCCATACCATGAGCCGGTCACTTTCTGGGAAAATGAAAAATGTGATACGATAAAAGTTGAAAAAAGCAATAGGATCCGTGACATACGTGAAGATAATTAGAAAAAATCAAGCCAAGTTGTTATCAATAAGCCAATGTGATAATTAGCCGATTAGCCGATAGTGAAACGATGAGCCGATGTAATGAGTAGCCGATAGTTATTGAGCTGATAAGCTAATTGATATCATTAGAGTGTTAGTTACCTCTGCTAATGGTAAATGCCATTTGTTACATTGGCGAATTGCTCATTACCATCACTTCGTCTAATTGGCTAATCATCACATTAGCTAATTGGCTAATCATCACATCGGCTCATTAACCTTTATCGCCCAAGGTGTCGCTTCAATTCCCGATCCGCATCGCGCTGTTTTATCGTGTCGCGCTTATCGTGCAACTTCTTTCCTTTTCCCAGGCCGATTTCCATCTTGGCAAGTCCTTTCTCGTTGAAAAATATTCGGAGCGGAATGATCGTGTATCCCTTGTCCTTTAGTTTGCCTTCAAGCTTTCGCAACTCTTTTTTATTCAACAACAATTTCCGGTCATGTACTGCGATATGATTGTTGGTCGTACCAAAGCGATATTCGGCAATATGAAGATTTCTCACCCACAATTCACCTTTCTGGAAAAAACAAAAGCTATCTACAAAACTCACCTTTCCTTCGCGGATCGATTTTACTTCCGTCCCCATCAACACCATGCCTGCATCGTATTTGTCTTCGATATAATATTCATAATAAGCGGAACGATTCCTGATTTCACTCATATTTGCTAGTGTGATGATGTGCTAACCTGCTATTGCGCTGAGGTCTGATATGTTTATGAACTAGTTGATTAATTGATTCGCTACTCTGGCATTTGTCAATATGATCTATCGTAAGTATGGAGGATATGCGACTCACCGGAAATGCTATCATTAGCAAAATACCAAATTAGCATATTAGCACATCAGCTAATCAGCACGTTAGCCAATTACCATATTATCGAGCTAATTTTTAAACAACCCCAATACTGTAGCTAATTTTTCTTTCAACTGTTTACGCTGAACAATAAAATCTAAAAAGCCATGCTCCAGTAAGAACTCGCTCCGTTGAAAGCCTTCGGGCAAATCGCGTTTTATGGTTTCCCGGATAACACGTGGGCCAGCAAATCCGATTAAAGCACCTGGTTCGGCAATATTCAGATCTCCCAGCATGCCGAAGGATGCAGATATACCACCGAAGGAAGGATCGGTCAATAATGAAATATATGGAATCTTTGCGTCAGTGAGCTGTGATAGTTTGCCGGAAACTTTTGCAAGCTGCATGAGTGAAAAAGCGCTTTCCATCATTCTTGCGCCACCAGACTTGCAGATGATCAGCAAAGGTACCCTGTGTTCAAGACAATAATCAACGGCCCTTGAAATTCTCTCGCCCATCACACTTCCAAGGGAACCGCCAATAAATTCAAAATCCATACATCCGGTAACCAGCGGTTGCGAATTGATTTGTCCGGCCGCGATCCGAATAGAATCTGTGATATCTGTCTTAGACCAGGTCTCAATTAATCTTTTCTCATATGATTTCAGATCGGTGAATTGCAAAAAATCTTTTGATCGGATATTTTCAAACAAAATTTCATATTCGTTGTTATCATATAAAATTTCAAAGTATTCCGAACTGCCAATCCTGTGATGATAGTTGCATTTTGGACAAACAAAAATATGTTCACGCAATTCGGTTACGGTACAAATAAAACCACATTCCGGGCATTTGCTCCATAAGCCTTCGGGTGTTTCCTTTTTTTCAGCAGTACTGGTAAGAATGCCTTTCTTGATCCGCTTGAACCAACTCGTCTTAGATTCTTCACCCTGGCCGTCTTCTCCAGCGAGGTTGGCTTCGAAATCCTCGTCGTGTTTCATTCAGTGGTGTTTAGTTGCGGCTAAGATAGGAATTTTAGAATAAGTCAATAATGCGCACGATCATCGCTTCAACTCTATAAATCGGCCCGAATAGTTGGTAAAACGAGAAACTTTTTTTTCGAAAGTTGATTTTTGGCATTGCTGCGCTATTTTTGCGTAAAATTTTAAGGCTCTTGATTTCTTATTGGTTGCGCCTGTCATCAAGTATCCATCTGCCCCAGGCGCATCTCTAAAGACAAAACATACACTCAATGAAATGGTCTGAATTCTTCACTTCCTCTGTAGGCAAGAAATTCGTGATGGCTTTAACCGGACTTTTTCTCATCTCGTTTCTGATTATACATGTTGGGCTGAATGCATGCATCTTCGCTGATCTCCCAATCTTTGATAAAAACGATAACGGTGATATGTTTAACCGGGCTGCTCATTTTATGGCGGCATCATGGGTAATTCGTGCGATAGAGTTTGTGCTGTTCGGCGGTTTCATACTTCACATCATCCAGGGGTACATGCTGGAAGCAAAAAATCTTGCACGTAGAGGAGTTGGATATAAAATAAATGTTGGAAATAAGGCAAGCAAATGGTATAGCCGTACAATGGGATTATTGGGAACATTATTATTGCTTTTTCTCATCATGCATATTTCGCATTTTTGGATACCATCGCGAATTACGGGGCTGCAAGAAATTGAAGGAAAGAATTATCATAATCTCTTCCAGCGAATGGTAGATGTTTTTCAAAACCCATTCATAGTGATCTTATATGTGATTGGATGTATTTCTCTGGCATATCACCTTTTGCATGGATTCCAAAGTGCATTCAGAACGCTGGGTGTTCACAATAGCAGGTACATAGGACTGATTAGAGGAATAGGAGCAGGGTTTTCCGTCATCGTCCCTCTGATCTTTGCATTGATGCCGATCAGCATACATTTCGGATGGATAGGATAGTGAGTGCGAGCCGGAGGTCAGAAGTGCGGAATTCAGAAGGCAGGAGTAGAGCGTTGGTAGTCAGGATTTCTCGAATAGTCTTACGACGTCGATTAGCTCTTAAATTTATTTGTAAGAGGTGTTTATTCTGAATTCCGAATTCTGCATTCTGAATCATTTTCAAATTTTCAAATCTTCAAATTTTCAAAAAAACATGCTTGATTCCAAAATCCCTGCTGGTTCGCTAGAAAATAAATGGAATGATTACAAAGGCCATGTGAAGCTGGTGAACCCTGCAAATAAACGAAAGCTGGAGGTGGTCATCGTTGGTACTGGTTTGGCAGGTGCTTCTGCGGCTGCCTCCATGGGAGAACTTGGTTATAAAGTCAAGGCTTTTTGTTTTCAAGACAGTCCAAGAAGAGCGCACAGCATTGCAGCGCAGGGTGGAATCAATGCGGCGAAAAATTACCAAAACGATGGAGACAGCGTGTTCCGCCTGTTTTACGATACTATTAAGGGAGGCGACTATCGCGCACGTGAAGCGAATGTTCATAGGCTTGCAGAAGTGAGTTCAAATATCATTGATCAATGCGTAGCACAGGGCGTTCCATTTGCGAGAGAATATGGGGGTCTATTAAGTAACCGTTCATTTGGTGGTACACAGGTTCAAAGAACATTTTATGCGGCCGGACAAACAGGTCAGCAATTGTTGATCGGTGCATATCAGGCATTAGAAAGACAGGTTGCACTTGGAAACGTAAAAATGTATACCCGCCACGAGATGCTGGATATCGTAACCATCGATGGAATAGCAAGAGGTATCATTTGCAGAAACCTTATAACAGGAGCGCTTGAACGATTTTTCGGTCATGCGGTACTGTTAGCCTCGGGTGGGTATGGAAACGTGTTTTATTTATCCACCAACGCTATGGGCAGCAATGTAACTGCCATCTGGAAAGCGCATAAGAAGGGCGCTTATTTTGGCAACCCATGCTTCACGCAAATTCATCCAACTTGTATCCCTGTGAGCGGTGATCATCAGAGTAAGTTGACACTAATGTCGGAGTCATTGCGTAATGATGGACGTATCTGGGTTCCAAAAAAGCAGGGCGATAACAGGAAAGCAAATGAGATTCCTGAAGATGAAAGAGATTATTACCTGGAGAGAAGATACCCTGCATTTGGAAATCTGGTGCCGCGTGATGTTGCCAGCCGGGCAGCGAAAGAACGTTGTGACGCCGGATTCGGTGTTGGAAATTCGAAGATGGCCGTTTATCTCGACTATGCGTTTGCGATTGAGCGGTATGGCAAAGGTGAAGTTAGCAAACTAGGCCTTGAAGCCGTAGATAACGATACAATCACCCAACTCGGAAAAGAAGTGGTTAAGGAGAAATATGGAAACCTCTTCGATATGTATGCAAAGATAACTGGAGAGGATCCATACCAAACCCCCATGCGAATTTATCCTGCAGTGCATTACACGATGGGAGGATTGTGGGTAGATTATGAATTGATGAGCACCGTTCCCGGACTTTATGTGTTGGGTGAAGCCAACTTCTCGGATCACGGTGCAAATCGCCTCGGTGCATCTGCCCTGATGCAGGGACTTGCCGATGGATACTTCGTAATTCCGTACACAATCGGAAATTACCTTGCCGATGATATCAAGACTGCTGCTATAGCAACTGATCACCCGGCTTTTGTTGAAGCGGAAAACAATGTTAACGACCGAATCAACCAACTATTAAATATTAAGGGAAAGCAGACTGTAGAAAGCTTTCACAAACGTTTGGGTAAGATCATGTGGGATAAATGTGGAATGGCACGCAATGCGGCTGGACTACAGCAGGCAATTACCGAAATACAGCAATTGAAAAAGGAATTTTGGAGTGATGTACGTATCCCCGGTTCTGCAAATGAGATCAACACTGAGCTTGACAAAGCAAACCGGGTGGCTGACTTTATTGAATTGGGTGAACTGATGTGCATTGATGCATTGCACAGAAATGAAAGTTGCGGTGGACATTTCAGAGAAGAAATGCAAACTGAAGAAGGAGAGGCTCTGCGAGACGATGCGAACTTTGCGTATGTGGCTGCCTGGCAGTATCAGGGTGATCACAACTGGCAATTGCATCAAGAGGAATTAGCGTTTGAGATTGCAAAGCCAACGCAAAGAAGCTATAAATAGGGATGGGCGGACCTGCCTGCCGGCAGGCCGGTGTGATGATGTGATGATTAGCCAATGTAATGATGGATTAAGCGGATGTGATTTGATTTTAATTTGATGAGAGTTGAAGAACCACATTATCTTTTTGTATACGGGACCTTGCGTACCGGGCTTGGTAATCCTGTAAGAACGGAAATTATGTACGATGTGGAGTTGATCGGAGAATCTGTTATTCGAGGTAAGTTATATGATATAGGAAGATATCCGGGAGCAGTGCGAATTACCGACCGGGAATCTGGCTCGATCAAAGGCGAGGTGCTGAAAATTACCTATCCTAAAAAAGTTCTTCGAATCCTGGATCAGTATGAGGGCTTCGATCCCGAAACGCCGGGTAAATCGGAATACTGCCGGGATCTTATTCCAGTTCGTTTACCCAAAGGAAAGGAGGTCATGGCGTGGGTGTACTGGTACAATTTTCCGGTTGAAGGAAAACGACGGATACGCAATAACGATTACGTGGATTATTTAAAAACGAAACAATCATCTTGAACTATTCCGAATTCTGAAATTCCGAATTCTGAATTCTAACCTTTAAAATTAGATATGGAACATAACGGAATAAATCTCACACTCAAGGTATGGCGCCAGGCGAATAGCAAAGAAAAAGGAACTTTTGTAACCTATGAGGTGAAAGATGTTTCTACAGAGATGTCTTTCCTGGAAATGTTCGATGTGCTGAATGAAAAGCTGATTCGTGAAGGGCAGGATCCAATCGCGTTCGATCACGACTGCCGCGAAGGTATATGCGGATCATGTTCTATGTATATAAACGGGCGCCCTCATGGCCCATGGCATGCAACGACCGTGTGCCAGCTACATATGCGGGCGTTTAATAATGGCGATACTGTTGTTGTAGAGCCCTGGAGGTCGCTGGCTTTTCCTGTGATGAAAGATTTGATAGTAGACCGAAGTGCCTTCGACCGCATTATGCAAGCTGGAGGATATATTTCAGTAAACACCGGCAATGCAGTCGATGCAAACGCGATACCGATAGAAAAAGACAAGGCAGATGCTTCTTTTGCTGCTGCGGCCTGCATAGGGTGCGGCGCTTGCGTAGCAGCTTGTAAAAATAGCTCAGCCATGTTGTTTATGGCCGCGAAGGTGGCCCACCTGGCGCTTTTACCCCAGGGTCGACCGGAAAGAAAAAAGCGTGTACTCAACATGGTTGCACAAATGGATAAGGAAGGTTTCGGCTCATGTACGTTCACCGGTGCCTGCGAAGCCGTATGCCCCAAAGAGATTTCCATAACCAATATCTCAAGACTAAACGCCGAATATTTATCAGCCGGGCTAACCGTGGAAGACTAGTACCAAGTACGAAGTCTTAGGTACGAAGTAGGAGTCCATTTACGATCTCCATTATTTTCCTACTTCGTACCTCGTACTTTGTATTTCGTATTTTCCGAACATCTTACTTTTCATCATGGCATACATTCTTCCATCTCAAACCCGCATTGGTCATGTACACCTAAAGGTTTCAGACCTCGAAAGATCATTGGCATTTTATAGGGATATTTTAGGTTTCGAAGTGATGCAGCGCTATGGATCGCAGGCTGTATTTATTTCTGCAGGAGGGTATCATCATCATATCGGGCTAAACACATGGTTTAGCAAAAATGCTCCGCCTGCCCCTCAAAAATCTTGCGGCTTATATCACACGGCTATTGTATATCCCACCCGTAAAGATCTTGCGACTGCGTATCAGCGATTGATCGACGCAAACTATCCCCTCACGGGTTCAGCCGATCATGGTGTATCAGAAGCTTTATACCTCGATGATCCGGACATGAATGGTGTTGAACTTTATTGGGACAGACCCAAAGAACTTTGGCCGCTGGATGCTGAAGGAAACATTTTAATGAAGACAGAATATCTTGATCTTAATAATTTGTTACAGGAAATTAAATAACCCGGGCAAAGAGAAGTGAAACCAGAACGGATCGAATCTCGAAACTGGTAGATATGTGCCGTGAGAAGCGGCGAATGAACGACCAGTACAAATAGTTGTCTAAATCGGTCACCGGTGTTGCTTCCTTGCAAATTCATACTGATGACTGGGCGTTATTTCTTACCTTTGCGCCTCAATTTTTTAGCATAGTATGATTTCAGTAAATAATGTTACCCTTTCATTTGGAAAAAGGGTGTTGTTTGACGAGGTGAATCTTTCTTTCACAAAGGGTAATTGTTATGGCGTGATCGGTGCTAATGGCGCCGGCAAGTCTACTTTTTTGAAAATTCTTTCCGGGGAGCTCGAACCGAATAAGGGTACGGTCGACATTTCTCCCGGAGAAAGAATGGCGGTGTTAAAGCAAAACCAGTTTGAGTTTGATGATTATACCGTTCTGAACACTGTATTAACGGGTCATAAGAATCTGTGGAAAGTAATGCATGAAAGGGATGCCATCTATGCAAAGGCAGACTTTACCGAAGAAGATGGGATGAAGGCTGGTGAACTTGAGGCGGAATTCGGCGAGATGGGAGGCTACACTGCAGAGAGCGATGCTGCCAGCTTGCTAAGTGAGTTGGGCGTTGAGGAGGCTCTTCACCAATCTCTAATGAAAGACATCAGTGGAGTTTTGAAAGTCAGGGTACTGCTTGCCCAGGCTTTATTTGGAAACCCAGACATCCTTATTCTCGACGAGCCTACGAACAACCTCGACGTGACTACCATTTCATGGTTAGAGAATGTTCTTGCGGACTATGAAAATATCGTAATCGTTGTTTCCCACGACAGGCACTTCCTTGATGCCATTTGTACCCACGTTGCAGATGTGGATCGCCAAAAAATCAAAATTTATACGGGTAATTACACATTCTGGTATGAATCGAGTCAGCTCGCTGCGCGCCAGCTTGGCGATAAGAATAAAAAGATGGAGGATAAAAGAAAAGACCTTCTTGAATTCATTGCCCGCTTTAGTGCTAATGCATCAAAAAGTCGTCAGGCGACCGCTCGTAAAAAGGCTCTAGAAAAATTAGTAATAGAGGACATAACTCCTTCAAATAGAAAGTATCCAGGAATTGTTTTTAAGCAATTGCGCGAAGTTGGCAATCAGATTTTGAACGTCGAAAAACTATCAAAATCCTTTGACGGAAAACCGTTATTTGCAAATATTTCCTTCACTGTAAATAAGGGTGATAAAATTGCAATTGTGGCCGACGACCAGATGGCGGTCACCGCTTTTTATGAGATCATAAATAGTGAGGCAGCGGCAGATAAAGGAAAATATGAATGGGGTACAACCGTATCTAAAGCCTATTTGCCCAATGACAACACTAAGTTCTTTACGGGGAATCTGACGCTGATGGACTGGCTAAGG
>DAINQQ010000046.1:2023-30177 GCA_036742645.1 Flavitalea sp. | reverse complement strand
AAACAATTGAGCCAGCGGCACCCCCACCTCCTCCTCCATCGCCCTCGGCTGTATAAGGATCAGTATTTGTGATATTAATTGGGGACAATCCGTTGGCGATGATAGATGTACCCGATCCAATCAAGACGTTCGCATTGATAATAACTATTCCGCCGCCATTTCCCCCAGGCGTGCCCTTCGCGTTATTCTGATGGCCTGCTCCTCCACCCCCACCCATAAAGATGCGGTTATTGGCAGAGCTATAGCCAAACGAGGCTATCGACGCGCCGCCAATCCCCGGGTTGGTACCGTGGCAGAGAAAAGTAGTTTCATTCGTCCGTCGGCCGCCGTCTCCACCCGCTCCGTAGTTGGCACCTCCAGCGCCACCTGTATTGTGATTATTACCTCCTCCCCCGCCATTCGCCTGCTTTCCGCGTCCGTATTCTGCGTTGGCAATAAAATTAGCGATGCCTTCCCCTTTCGGACCGCCGGAATAATTCACGTTGGGAACGGGCGCCAACTGAAGAAAATAATTGGTCACGTTCGTAGTCCATGAGCAATTGTACGTCGGGGTTGGGAAATTTACGAAGGCACCTCCCGCGAAACCCTGGCCGCTAACATTAATAGCACTGTTCAAATAAACGGTATCTGCGTCCAGTAATACCACTCCACCCGTACCCGACGCGGCGGTCCAGGGAGCAGCTTTAATGGTATCCGATACTGTAACAATATTATATTGAGGAACTGGAATCAGTTGAACACTTCCTGAACTACTGTAAGGATGAATCAATTCGTATTTTAGCAGTACATCATTTCCTGCAACGGCGCAGATCATGTTATATTCATAGTTACCTGCCTCAGCAACGTTGGTAATATTGCCAAAAGCCGACGTGTTCGAGTTGTCGATCGACGCCCCTTTCATCTGGATAATTAACACTTTAGTGCTAGGTACAAGTCCTGCTGCGTTTGAAACAGTTAACCCATTTGCAGATGTATTTACTGCAGTAACCTTGTAATAGGAGTTAATAACACCGGAAACAGACTGGGCGAGTGAGCCCAATGAACAGTGACAACACGCCACAAGTAATGCAAGCCTAATGAGAGCTGCCTTTTTCATGTTGGATATTAGAACGTAATTGTAGTGATTCTCCCTTAAAAATGCAATAGGGCTTTTACTTATGACACCTTATTTTATTGGCCTAAAACATTAATCCCTGTTGAACCCCGTTCCTGACGGTCGGAATTCCGCACGCTTCTTTCTTATTTAAATGTTTCCTTTCTGTCTGGTCATTAAACGTCTGCACATGATTCATAGTATTTCGCAGTAAAGAACCCTAACTTTATATCACAAATTTTTGTTATGCAAACCATTGTTGTTCCCACCGACTTTTCTAACGAAGCCCGAAATGCCGCAGTGTATGCCGCGGAACTAGCAAAGATCTTCTCGGCCAAATTGTTGCTGTTTCATGCTTACATGCTGCCCACTCCGGTGAGCGAAGTGCCCTATGTGATGATAACAGTTGATGAATTACAAAAAGAAAACGAAATGCTGATTAAGAAGGAAGTAGAACATTTGGCAAGGACTTATGACATACAGGTGGAAAGCATTGTACGGATCGGAATTCCATCGGATGAGATCAGGTCATTAACTGAAGATGTAGCAGTTGATCTCGTGGTAATGGGGATGAAAGGTGCGGGGGGAATAGACAAGATAATCGGCAGTACAACTACAAATTCCATCCGGAAATTAAAGACACCGGTGTTAGTCGTCCCAACCCATAGCACTTTCTCTCCGATAAAAAACATTACTTATGCCAGCGATTTCAGTTATGCGGTTTCCACACACTTGTTTAATCCATTGATGACACTGGCAAAAACATTCCAGGCAAAATTCCATATTATCAATGTTCATCGCCAAAAAGAGGACATGAAAAAGAAGCAAATGGAAGGAAAAATATCGCTCGAGAATATTTTCCAGGGCTTTCCGCATAGCTTTCATGATATAACGCATCCTTCTATAATGCAGGGAATTACCGAGTATATGCAAACCCATGGCAGTGATTTACTGGTTATGGTTGAGCACAAGCATAGCTTCCTCGAGAGGATTTTTTCGAGGGATCATACCACGGCCATGGCATACGAAACCAAAAGCCCGCTTCTTATCCTACAGGATAAAGCCTAGTCTGTCTGGCTTTTTCCGTCTTGTTATCAATTCCGTAAGCCGAATTCGCTTAACTTTGCCACCCCAAAATACTAAGGTTACAGGGAGGATGAGGCGTGGCCCCATGAGATGACCCCCTCGATTTTTTATCACATATCGAATAAAACAATAACATGGCAACCGTTACGAGAGAAAATATCGGTGTACTCAACGACAAGATCACTGTTAAGGTGGAAAAAGAGGATTACTTGTCTTCCTTTGAAAAGACATTAAAGAACTACAGCAAAAATGCTAATATCCCGGGCTTTAGAAAAGGAATGGTACCGACCGGGATGATCAAAAAAATGCACGGACAGGCGGTTTTTACAGATGAGGTTCTCAAAACGGTAGAAAAAGAGCTAACCAGCTACATGGAAAATGAAAAGCTGGAAATTTTCGCACAACCGCTGCCATTATCCGAAAGCGATCCACGCCAAATAAATATGAACAATCCTACTGAATATGCTTTTGCGTTTGAGGTCGGATTGAAGCCTGAATTCGAGATTGCCGACTTGTCGAAGCAATCAATCAAACAGTACAAGGTGAACATAACAGATGAGATGATCAACCAGGAAGTTGATCGTTTACAACTGCGCCATGGTAAAATGACAGACCCCGAAGAAGTCGCTGGCGATGATAATGTTCTGAATATAACATTCATTGAATCTGATGAAGCCGGCAATGAGATCGAGGGCGGTGTGCGAAAAGACAATTCTGTTCTTGTGAAATATCTTTCCGAAGAATATCGTACGAACCTGCTTGGAAAAAAGAAGGACGATACACTTGTTCTGCAGTTATCTAAAGCTTTTGGCGAGAAAGAACTTGAATGGATATTGAGTGATCTCGGGTTATCAAAAGAGGATCCCGCAGCAGCCCAGAAATTTTTCAAGCTTCTCATTACGAAAGTTGGTCTTGTTGAAAAAGCCGAAATGAATGAGGAATTCTTTAAGGCAGCCTTTCCGGCAAAGGATATTAAGACAGAAGAAGAATTTAGAAATACAGTGAAAGAAGAGATCCAGACATACTGGGACAGCCAGGGTCGTAACCACTTACAGCATGAATTGTATCATGTGCTTTTAGACAACACTGCTATCGAATTTCCCGAGTCCTTTTTGAAAAAATGGATGCAGAACAGCGCCGAACAACCAAAGACACCGGAGCAAGTTGATCACGAATATCCCGGTTTTGTAAACCAATTAAAATGGACTTTGATCACTGATAAACTGGTCCGCCAGAATAGCATCGATGTAACTCCTGATGATATCAAGGCATTTGCGAAACAACAACTGTTTGGTTATATGGGAATGGGGGCGATGGATGAAGAACAACCCTGGATCGTCGAATATATCAACCGCATGATGCATGATAAGAAATTTGTGGAGGATGCATACAATCGCATTCAGACTGATAAATTGTTTGGCCTTCTGGAAAGCAATCTGAATGCAACTGAAACACCGATCAGTGTTGAGGAGTTTACAAAAGAACTGGATAAACATAAACATCATCATCATTAGGCTTCCGTCTGACGGAGCCATGATCCGTCAGACGGAGACCGTCAGACGCATTCAAAACTGAAAGACCAGTCCTATTGGGGACTGGTCTTTCAATTATAGACCCAATCTCCTAATCCGGAAGGATTTATGCTAGTCTGTCAGTTTTTTGGCAGTTTAAAAGTTTGGACGGAGATTTGGTAATAAAATCCAAACTAAACAAACAGAAAAGCAAGTACAATGAATTATAAACAGGAATTTGAAAACTATGCAGTAAAGCATAAAGGCATTTCGAGTAACACATTGAACGCTTATAATAAATATGTAGTTACTAATCTTACTCCAAATATTATCGAAGAGCGCCCTATGAATGTGGCGGTTATGGATGTTTACAGCCGGCTTATGATGGACCGGATCATCTTTATGGGCTATCCGATCAATGATGAGGTTGCAAACATTGTCACGGCCCAGATGCTTTTTTTAGAAAGCACCGATCGTACCCGCGACATCCAGATGTACATCAATTCACCCGGCGGCAGTGTTTATTCTGGACTGGGCGTTTATGACACTATGCAATATATCACCCCGGATGTTTCTACAATCTGTACAGGTATGGCAGCTTCGATGGCTGCAGTACTTTTAACTGCCGGAACGAAAGGAAAACGAACTGCCTTGAAACATAGCCGGATCATGATGCATCAACCCAGCGGCGCGATAGGCGGTCAGGCCAGTGACATTGATATAACCGTAGGTGAGATCAGAAAGGTGAAGAAAAATCTTTACGATATTATATCGTATCACACCGGCAAAAGCACGAAGCAGGTTGAAAAGGATTGCGACCGTGACTACTGGCTGACTTCCGACGAAGCGAAAGAATATGGCCTGGTTGATGAAGTGCTGTTGATCAATCCCCGCAAAGAGAAGAAAGATTAATACCATTTATAAGGATGTAACCTTGCATAGATCTGCGTTCCAGATCTGCAGGTACTTCATAAGCTGATTTACAAAACTATATCAAATATCAAATCATGGAATTGTATCCGAAATATTTACTGAATGGTTACAGGATGGACGATGAAGAAGATGACCCGGAAGAAAAGAAAGAAAAGTCAGGTGAGCTAAGCATGTTGATGAAAAGACTGGAAAAGTACTTTTTTCAGACCAGGTCTGTTTATTTATGGGGCGCGGTCGATGACAAAACAGCTAAAGAGGTAACGACAAAGATGTTGTTACTGGATGCAGATAAACCCGGAGAGGAAATCAAATTTTTTATCAACAGCCCTGGTGGCGTAGTAACGAGCGGAATGGTAATCTATGATACCATGAGAATGATCAAAAGCCCGGTTAGTACTATCTGTATGGGACTGGCGGCATCCATGGGTTCTATCCTCTTGAGTGGAGGAGTGAAAGGAAAGCGCTTTATTTACCCTCATGGAGAAGTAATGATCCATCAACCAAGTTTAGGTGGACAACTCCAGGGTGTTAGTATCGATCTTGAAATAACTGCAAAGCAAACACGTCGCGTCAAAGAAATTGGTGCTCGTATCCTTGCTGAGAATTGTGGTAAAAAGGTTGAGCAGGTGATGAAAGATTTCGACCGAGATTATTGGATGGATGCCAAAGAAGCACTCGACTACGGCATTGTTGACCAGCTGGTAGAGAAAATATAGCAGTTCCTCAACAGATTGTTAATTGCAGATCGGCCGCCGATTCGCAGTTTTCTTTTTGCATAACACAATTGGATACACCAGAAAAGTTTGTGACCTTTGTATTTGGTGTGATACAACTTTATCCGCTTCAATTGCGGGTACTAACGAAATAGAAATGGCAAAAACAACCTTACATTGTTCTTTTTGCGGCCGCAGTCGTGATGAGGTAAAGATTCTTATCGCTGGTCAGGAAGGACATATCTGTGAAAATTGTGTAGAGCATGCGCGTGAAATTATTGATCAGGAACTCATGATCAGAAGCGAAACCGCTACTCCGACTCAGTTTAAACTCAACGTAAAAAAGCCGGTAGAAGTAAAACGGTTTCTTGATGAATATGTGATCGGCCAGGACGATGCCAAACGTGTACTCGCTGTAGCGGTTTATAATCATTATAAGCGCTTACAACACAAGCCCGTGGAGAATGATATTGAAATTGAAAAAAGCAATATCATCATGGTCGGCGAAACGGGTACCGGTAAAACGCTTTTAGCTAAAACGATCGCGAAACTATTGAATGTTCCCTTCGCGATTGTGGACGCAACAGTGTTTACAGAGGCTGGCTATGTTGGGGAAGATGTTGAAAGTATCCTGACAAGGCTGTTACAAGTTTGTAACTATGATGTGAACGCGGCAGAAAGAGGTATCGTATACATCGACGAAATCGATAAGATCGCCCGGAAAGGCGATAATCCTTCTATTACTCGGGATGTTAGTGGTGAAGGAGTACAACAAGGTTTGCTGAAACTGTTGGAAGGAACTGATGTACTGGTTCCACCACAGGGAGGAAGAAAACATCCTGAACAAAAACTTATTAAAATCAACACCCAGAATATCCTGTTCATCTGCGGCGGTGCATTTGATGGAATAGATAAGGTAATTGCAAGAAGGGTGAATACTAATGCTATTGGCTTCAACGTCAATAAAGAGTTGCAGGAACACATGAAGAAAAACCTGCTTCAGTATGTGAATGCACGAGACCTAAAGAGTTTCGGTTTGATTCCTGAATTACTCGGACGGTTACCGGTAGTAACATATCTCAACCCGCTGGATCAGCCTACGCTTCGGTCGATTCTTACCGAACCAAAAAATGCGCTCATTAAACAATACAAGAAGTTGTTCGAACTGGAAAACATCAAGCTAACCATCGATGATGACGTGTACGATTTTATGGTAGATAAGGCGATAGAGTACAAGCTCGGTGCACGTGGATTACGTAGTATTTGTGAGAACATTCTCAACGATGCAATGTTTGAAATGCCATCAACGAAGCAGCACGTTTTTCACCTCGACCTTCCCTATGCGCAAAATAAATTCAACAAGAGCAAGCTAAGCTTATTGAAAGTTGCGTAATAAGATAATAATAAGAGACTTTAGTTAATAAAATTAAAAGAGGTTGTCACAACATGGCAACCTCTTTTAATTTTTCCCACATAACTTTAATCTTAACACCAATTTCTATGCAGGATCTAGTTCAAAGGTTGATGGCCGAAGGTCTTACTGAGCAACAGGCCTATAAGGCGATAGATGTGATAAAAAATTTCACCAAAGAAAAATTCCCCATGTTCGGCGGAGCGATTGATGATTTATTTGATAAGTATAAAGAGAAGGATGACGACTTTTTATCCTAATTGTTTTTACACTAATTGACGCGAATAAGTGGCGCGAATTGACACTAAAGGAGATTCCGGTTTCTCTTTTTCTTCATGATGCAAAGGCTTCGCAATACGAATGTTGTGTTTCGTGAAACTTGGCGCCCTTTGTTCGCGAAAATTAGCGTCTCAACAGCTCACGAGCAATGACAATCTTTTGAATCTCCGACGTGCCTTCACCGATTGTGCAAAGTTTGCTATCCCGATAGTATTTTTCAACTGGAAAATCTTTTGTATACCCGTATCCTCCGAAGATCTGAACTGCGTCATTTGATGTTTTTACTGCAACTTCACTTGCATAGTATTTGGCCATTGCGGCTTCTTTGGTCACGCTCATTCCTTTGTTCTTAAGGTCTGCAGCCTGCATGGTAAGCATTTCAGCCGCTATGATCTCTGTGGCCATATCCGCCAGCTTAAAAGAAACTCCCTGGAAATTAGAGATCGGTTGATCAAACTGAAAACGTTCTTTTGAATAGCGCAGGGCGGCATCATAAGCGCCCTTGGCGATGCCGAGAGACAGCGCTGCGATTGAAATTCGTCCTCCATCGAGTACTGTCATGGCCTGACGGAAGCCCGCACCAATTTCACCAAGCCTGTTTGTATCAGGTATCCTGCAATTATCGAATATCATTTCTGCAGTTTCGCTTGCTCTCATGCCAAGCTTGTTTTCTTTTTTTCCACCGCTAAATCCTGGAGTGGTTCTTTCGACCACGAAAGCCGTGGCGTTATCCTTTGTTCGGGGCTCACCTGTACGTGCTATTACCACTGCCACATCGCCGCTGATGCCATGCGTGATCCAGTTTTTCGTGCCATTGATGATCCATTCATCCCCTGCTTTTACCGCCGTGCACTTCATATTGCCTGCGTCACTTCCGGTATTGGGCTCTGTAAGACCCCAGGCGCCAAGCCATTCCGCGCTAGCCAGCTTTGGCAAATATTTTTTCTTTTGCTTATCATTAGCAAAATTCATAATGTGGCCTGTGCAAAGTGAATTGTGCGCTGCAAGACTGAGGCCTACAGATCCACAAACCCTGGCGACCTCCTGGATAACTGTCACATATTCAAAATACGAAAGGCCGGAACCCCCATATTCTTCCGGAACCAGTACACCCATCAAGCCCAGTTTACCCATCTCTTTAAAAGTTTGAAGGGGAAACTCCTGTGTTTCGTCCCATTTCATCACATATGGCCTTATGTATTGATTTGCAAAATCTCGTGCGGTGGCGGCGACTTGCGAAGTCAGTTCAGCGGTTTCAAAATTCATAGTCTCAATCTTACACTTTATATTTTAGCCTTGCAAGATAACGAGATAATATATAAATACGCTAACGACTGTTAGTCTTTTTATTAGAGGAACCCGGCCTTGGCATTCTAATTCAGTCGGCGTTGATGTAAGATCAAATATGAGCCAGTAGGTAAATGACGGCAGATATCACCGACGATCCGAGGATCACCAATGCATTGGCAGTTTCTGTATTAGACCTTTTCATAAAATACTCCGTTATTCTACCTTAAGGTACGGCGAAATTTTCTGAAAGATGTCGGCGGAAATAATATCTATCTCCATCAGTTTATCTAACCTATCATAGACACCATGCTGATACCGATAATTCACAATTGCCCTGGCGAGATTCCATTTGATATAAGGGTGATCCTTAAGCAAGGGTTCATCAGCAGTATTAACATTGAGCTTATGGATTTGCGAGCTATCGCATTTCAGGAAAGGTTTTATTTTTTCGAATGTTGAATCGGCCAAACCATAAACCTCTTTAACCTGTTCCACAGAATAAAACCCTCCAAGTTTATCACGAAAATTCAGAATGCGGGTTGCCAGTTTACTGCCGATCCCCGGCAAAGCAATCAGCATAGAGGTATCAGCTTCATTCAAATCAACTGTCAGAGTAATACGATTAGCCTGTCTGTTGTAGTCTGGGAATCTCTCCTTTCGTTCTTCTTCTTTATCCCGTTCGTCTTTTACAACGATCCTTACAAATGGCAGGAGTTGTTCATATTTTTCTTTATGCAAGCCATAAATCCGTCCAAGGTCTTGCGCCCTCTTAAAATAGCCACCTTTTGAAATGTAATTCTGAATTGTGCCGATCGTTCGATCACTAACTCCTAATTTTCTCCAGCCATCTGTCGAAATGCTATTTGGATCAAAGTAAAATAGTTTAGTTTTTGGATTCCCGCCGGTAGACTTTTCATAATTAGAACTGCTGCTTATCTCCAACACCTCTGTTGAGTCAGCGTTTGTCGTTTTTAACTTAGAAACCTGTCTTTTGAATTCAGCTATCTCATTTTGATCAACGTAAATTTTTGGCGCAGGATAAAACTCAGGCAACAGAAAAATGAATACAATTAGCACGATCAATACGATGGCTCCGGTACGCTCTCTCTTCGAAAAAGAAAAGTAGTCTCTCAATGCTCCCATAACAAATGAAAGCAAATTAGCTCGTTGCAAATAAATTATCGTGAGCTTTTAAACCGGATTATATGTTTATTACCAGCCCGTCATACGAAAGGCGCACGCCTTTTGGCAACTGCCGGTTGATCTCCGAATGCCGGCCCATCTGGTGGCTCATATGCGTAAAATAAGTTTGAGGAATTTTTAATTCTTCTGCAAGCAAGACCGCTTCGCTAAGGGAGAAATGTGAAATATGCTTTTCTTTCCTGAGAGTATTTAATACCAATACTTCACTACCTACAATTTTCTCTTTTTCGTGGTTCTCTATTTTGTTTGCATCTGTGATGTAGGTAAAATTTCCAAAGCGAAAACCCAATACGGGCATTTTCAGGTGCCACACCATAATAGGCACCACTTCAATATCTCCTACCGTGAATGAGTCCATGGCAATAGTATTTAAATTAATTTCAGGAACACCAGGATATTTCATATCAGCAAAGGCATATGGAAACTCACGAATCAACACTTCCTGCGTCAATTCATTTGCAAATACCTGCATTGGCTGTCCTGTAAAAAAATTATATGCTCTTACATCATCTAGTCCTGCTATATGATCCTTATGAGGATGTGTGAATACTATTGCATCGAGATGTTTCACCTTTCCCCTGAGCATCTGGTATCTGAAATCCGGCCCCGCATCAACAACGAGGGTCGTTTTTCCAGATTGTACCATAATGCTTGAACGCAGACGTTTATCCTTTTTATCATCAGAAGAACAAACATAACAATCACAACCAATCATCGGGATCCCACTGCTGGTACCGGTTCCAAGAAAGGTGATTTTAAGAGAAGGAAAACTCACCGGGTAAAAATAAGGAAAGATGTACGAAGTAAGATGTATGTTGCGAGATGTAAGAAGTAAGATGTACGATGTAGGATAGAATGCTAAGGATCTACAATTGAGGGGATGGCAGTTTAAAGCATGAAACCGATTTGCAAAATTTCCCTTCCCATAACGACGACCCGGACCCTGAACTGACTCAAACACACCCTAACCGTGCATAAGTGCATCCGAAACCAGAACCGAAGTTGTAATATTGTACTTCCCTCTTTTGCAGAACGCAGAGCTCACATCTCACATCTCACATTCTCCTCATGCTTCCGATTTCAACCGTATCGCTTCATAGAATTTCCACGATTCGGGTGTTAGCAATTCAGGCTGAATATTCAATTGAGGAATAATATCGAACAAAGTATTGATACGACCTTCGGTCTGGAGAAACTTATTCAACACTACCACCTTTCGCTGCTCCAGAATGCAATAACCA
This sequence comes from Flavitalea sp., assembly GCA_036742645.1. Classification (GTDB taxonomy): domain Bacteria; phylum Bacteroidota; class Bacteroidia; order Chitinophagales; family Chitinophagaceae; genus Flavitalea. The sequence continues at coordinate 19,417 of DAINQQ010000046.1, read as the reverse complement.
CTCTGAAAAGTACCCCTTTCATATCGCACCACGTATCCTGCTTCTTCAAGGATCTTCTCTGCTTTGTCTAATGTTGTCTGGGTATATTTCATGTCGGTAACCGAAATTTGTGCATTGCGAAACTACTCGTTCTTTAGAAGCATGACTGGTACGGTTCATACTATTTTTTCCACAGCCTTTGCAGAAACGTTATTTGTTAGTCATTTTGATAACAGGCACTATCATCTCCTCAAGGCTAACCCCTCCATGTTGAAAAGTGTTTCTGTAATAATTTACATAGTAATTATAATTATTGGGATAGCACAAGAATATATCCTCCTTTGCAAAAATGTATGAAGAGTTGACTGTCGGGACAGGTAAGCCAGCCTCTTTCGGATCCCGGAAAGCCAGGACCTCTTTGCTGTCGTAGTTCAAATTACGACCATGTTTATAACGAAGATTTGTGGTTGTCTGTTTGTCGCCTATTACTTTGGCCGGCGTTTTCACTCTTACGCTTCCATGATCGGTTGCAAGGATCAGGTTGATTTTCTTATCGGCAATTTTTTTCAGCGCCTGGTGCAATGGTGAATGTTCGAACCAGCTTTTTGTCACTGAACGATAGCTTGTCTCGTCTCCAGCCAATTCTTTCAATACCTCCATCTCCGTCCGGGCATGACTCATCATGTCGACAAAATTATATACGATGATATTGAGATCGTTTCCCAGGAGATTATGAATATTGTTTACAAGATCCTGTCCTGCCTGATGATTCAATACTTTGGTATAAGAAAAACGCATATCGTCTTTTTTTGCTTTCTTTAATTGCAACCTGAAAAGCTCTTCTTCATGAAGATTTTTCCCTCCTTCTTCATCATCATTTTTCCACTGCGAAGGAAATTGCTTTTCAATTTCCATTGGCATCATGCCTGAAAAAATAGCATTGCGGCTATACTGGGTAGCCGTTGGCAAAATGCTGTAAAATGTATCTTCCTCCAATATGCGAAAACTTTCAGAAAATATGGGTTGGATTGCCTTCCATTGATCGAACCGGAGATTATCCAGTAAAATAAAGAACGTCGGTACTCCTTTTTGAACATGTGGCAATACTTTATATTTAAATAAAGTGTGAGACATGATGGGGCCATCGTCTCCTTTCGGATTTACCCATTTGGCATAATGTCGGGAAACGAATTTGAAAAACTCAGTGTTTGCTTCGTTCTTCTGTGTGTGAAAAACCTCACGCATTTCCGGGCTATCGCTCTTCTCCATTTCAAGTTCCCAGTACACCAACTTCTTGTAAATGTCCATCCATGAGTTATGATCCGGGTTACTGTTTAGTGCCATGAACAGGTTCCTGAATTCCTGCTGGTATGCGGTCGTGGTTTTTTCAGCTATAAGCCTTTTATTGTCGATGATCTTTTTTAGGCTTAATAATACCTGATTGGGATTTACAGGTTTGATGAGGTAATCGGTGATTTGGCTGCCGATGGCATCATCCATTAGGTTTTCGGTTTCATTTTTTGTGATAAGAACCACCGGGATTTGGGAATTCAATTCCTTTATTTTCGCAAGCGTTTCCAGCCCCGTTATTCCAGGCATTGTTTCATCGAGCAGCACAACGTCGATGGGATTGTCTTTCACATAGTCAACAGCATCGAATCCGTTCGTAAGAGCATTCACCTCATATCCTTTATTCTGCAAGAACAAAATTTGTGACTGAAGGCTTTCTATTTCATCGTCTATCCAAAGAATTTTTCCTAATGACATCGAGGGAGTTGTTTTATTTTCGGCGATTGCTAAGAGCATTCATTCCGTATACGAAAGAATGAATGGATTGGTTCGAAAGCTAGCAAAATTAATTTATCCGCCCGGCCTTTGTACTTTTGCTCGCCGGATTTTGGCGAAAATTTTAACAAATCGGAAGCAGCGAATGACCAACATACGAAAAATCATCAATGATCCGGTATATGGATTTGTCACAATCGACCACCCGCTGCTGTTAAGAATCATCTCCCATCCCTATTACCAGCGACTAAGAAGAATCCACCAGATGGCGTTTGCCCACCTCGTTTATCCAGGTGCCGTTCATACCCGCCTGCATCATTCACTGGGAGCGTATCACCTAATGTGCAACGCATTAAATGAACTGGATAATAAAGGAATAGCGATCACTCCTGAGGAGAAAGTGGCGGCAAAGGCAGCCATCCTGTTACATGACGCAGGGCATGGACCATTCTCCCACGCACTCGAAAGCATTTTGATAAAGGATTTTGCACACGAAGATATTTCCATACTTATCATGCAGAGAATGAATGAAGAACTGGGTGGTCAACTGGAAATGGCAATCCAAATATTCACCAATCAATATCACAAACAATTTTTGCATCAACTGATCTCCGGGCAACTTGACGTTGATCGCATGGATTATCTCACCAGGGACAGCTTTTTTACCGGTGTTTCGGAGGGAGTGATCGGTTACGATCGTATCATAAAAATGCTCACTGTACACAAGGGACTATTGATGGTGGAGGAAAAGGCCATTTATTCAATTGAAAAATTTCTTGTGTCGAGGCGATTGATGTATTGGCAGGTGTATCTTCATAAGACTGTATTAAGCGCAGAGATGATGCTGGTGAAGATTGTTCAGCGTGCAAAGGAATTGATTTCGCAGGGAACACTGGTTTCTTCCTGTTCATCTACTTTCGATTTTTTCTTAAATGATCCTCTTGCAAAAAAGTTTACAGGTCATCTCGACAAATTTTGTTTATTGGATGATTTCGATGTGCTATCGACCATCAAGAACTGGATGGAGCATCCGGATAAAATACTTTCAATACTTTGCAGGCTTTTAGTGGAAAGGCGTTTATTAAAAGTTAAATTACAGGCAGAACCCATAAATCAGGCAATTTTCGAAACCCTGCAAAACAAGATTTGTTTACTTACTGGCGTTACTCAACATGAAAGCCGGTATTTTATTTTCTCGGGTGAAGCAGTGAACACCACCTATGATCCTTCTGAAGAACGTATTCAAATACTCTTTAAAGACGATTCAGTAAAGGATATATCGGAAGTAGATAATGCTCTCATCCATCACACCTTAGCCAGCCCCGTGAAAAAAAATTATATTTGTTATTTAGATCCAGAAGCCGTCATATAGTGTAAATTGCTAACAGGTACGGTTACTGCTCATTGCTTAAAGTCTAAACTATGCAATTCACTGCATCCCAAATAGCGTTGATCATAAATGGAACGATCGAAGGAAATCCGGATGCCTCAATCGGATCCTTTGGCAAGATTGAAGAAGCGCAACCGGGTCAGTTATCATTTTTGGCAAATCCTAAATACGAAGATTATTTATACCAAACCGGCGCTTCAATCATTATTGTAAACGAATCGCAAGCTCTTGAAAGACCACTTAACACAACTCTTATCCGTGTGCCAGATGCTTACTCGGCCTTCGCCACACTCCTTTCCAAATACCAGGAAATGCGAACCCAGCAGTTGAACGGAATCCAGGAACCATCATATATTTCAAAGACAGCAGTGCTGGGAACTAACGTTTTTGTCGGGGCATTCAGCTATATCGGCGAAAACACATTAATAGGAAACAACGTGAAGATCTTTCCGGGCGTTTACATTGGAAACAACGCGCGTATCAATGACAATTCAATGCTCCATCCAGGAGTAAAAATATATCACGATTGTGTGTTGGGAAAAAATGTAACCGTACATGCGGGTACCGTAATCGGTAGTGATGGATTCGGATTTGCTCCCCAAAGCGATGGGACTTTCAAAAAGGTACCACAGATAGGAAATGTGATTGTGGAAGATCATGTTGAAATTGGCGCTAACGCCACGATCGATCGTGCCACAATGGGTTCGACAATTATTAAAACCGGTGCAAAGCTTGACAACCTGATACAGGTTGCCCACAATGTAGAAGTAGGACATCATACCGTGATCGCAGCACAGGCGGGCGTAAGCGGAAGTACTAAAATTGGTAATCATGTAATGATTGGGGGGCAGGCAGGAATCGTTGGCCATATCCAGATCGCTGATGGCGCCAAGATCAACGCACAAAGCGGCGTTAGTAAATCAATCAAGAACCCAAATTCACAAGTAACAGGTTCGCCTGCATTTGAATATACCAGCGCCTTACGCAGTCAGGCGGTTAGCCGGAATTTACCGGAGTTGGAAAGACGCATCCACGATTTGGAAAACCTTGTAAAGCAGCTGCTAATGGAAAAGGCGGGAATTTAAGTTAGAAATACGAGGTTTGAAGCCTGCCAGCGTGACGTTGGAGGTAAAAAAAGGCGAGAGAGGTGCTCGGGACTCGACAAACAGCCTATCCAAACACAGTTTCGCAAGATTCTCAGATTTTTTTATTTCTTATAAGCACCTCGGACTTGCTACTTCACACTTCGTACTTCAGACTTCAGACTTCGTACTTTGAACCTCGTACTTCACACATCCCACCTTCTCAAATCCGATTCTTTTCATACTTTCGTGGCCTATGGAGCTGACGAATAGTAATGGCGAGTTTTTTCAACATACCATTAAGTCTGAGATAACAATATCTGGGGCAGGGATTCATACCGGACAGGCGGTAACAATGCGTCTAAAGCCTGCTGAGCCGAACACCGGGATTGTTTTCCAACGAGTTGATGTCCCGGGAAAACCATTGATCAAGGCGGATGTTGACAATGTGATAGAAACGAACCGCAGCACGACGATCGAAGCACACGGAGCGCGGGTGAGTACAATCGAACACCTAATGGCCTCATTGGTGGGAATGCAGGTTGATAACGTTTTGATCGAGATTGACGGTGACGAAGTGCCCATACTCGATGGTAGTGCAGAACCTTTCGTGGACGCATTGGAAAAAACCGGCACACAGATACAGCAAGCCAAAAAAGTATATTACAGCATCGAGCACAATATCACTTTTGTGGATGACGTGAAAAAGGTGGAGATGGTAGCATTACCCTACAATGATTATCGCATCAATACACTCATAGATTTCAACTCACCGGTTCTTGGAACCCAGCATGCAGCGCTCAAAAACATTGCTGATTTTAACCACGAGATTGCACCCTGTCGTACCTTTTCCTTCTTTCATGAATTGGAGGCTCTCCTGGCGAATAACCTGATTAAGGGCGGAGATATCAACAATGCCATTGTTGTGGTGGATAAGCCCGTGACAGATGACCAGGTGAAACGAATCTCAAAGGTGTTCAATAAAAAGGACGTCCAGGTGAGTGAAGAAGGCATTCTTAACAATCTCCAGTTAAGATTTCCCAATGAGCCGGCACGTCATAAATTATTAGATGTTGTTGGTGACCTTGCGCTGGTCGGTTTTGCTTTTAAAGCTCATATCATCGCCAACAGGCCAGGACATGCTTCAAATGTGCGGTTCGCGAAAAAGATCAAGGAGCATATCAAAAAATACAAGCATCGCCAGGATATTCCAAAATATGATCCCACGCAGCCGGCGCTGCTCGATATACACGCGATCGAAAAAGTGTTGCCTCACCGTTACCCATTTTTATTGGTTGACAAAGTAATACAGCTCACTGATAAATACGTTGTGGCGATCAAGAATGTAACTTATAACGAACCTTTCTTCCAGGGACATTTCCCGGGGAATTGTGTTATGCCCGGGGTATTGCAGGTAGAAGCGCTGGCCCAGGCAGGCGGCTTTCTCGCCATTCCCCGCGACAGCGAGGATCAGTTTGATACTTATTTTTTGAAAATAGAGAATTGTAAATTCAAGCAGAAAGTGGTGCCTGGCGATACAATGATTTTGAAAATGGAATTGAACAATCCTATCCGCAGGGGGATCTGTGAAATGAAAGGAACAATTTTTATTGGAGACAAACTGGTTTGCGAAGCCGACCTTGTAGCACAAATTGTAAAAAGACCTAAAGCCAAACTATGATCAGCCCTCTTGCATATATACATCCAAATGCAAAAATCGGGAACAATGTAACCATCGATCCTTTCGCCGTCATTAACGACAATGTAACAATTGGTGATAACACCCATATTATGTCGAATGCATTCGTTGCAAGCGGTACTACCATTGGCAAATCATGCAGTATTTTTCCCGGTGCTGTCATTGGCACTATACCCCAGGACCTGAAATTTGTAGGAGAGGATACCACTGTAGAGATAGGAGATTTCACCACACTTCGTGAATGCGTTACCGTAAACCGGGGAACGAAGGATAAATGGAAAACGGTGATAGGAAACAATTGCCTGCTCATGGCTTACGCTCATGTTGCACATGACTGCATCCTTGGCAATCATGTGATTCTTGCCAATTCCGTTCAATTAGCAGGCCACGTTACTGTGGATGACCATGCCATACTTGGAGGACTCTCAGGCGCGCATCAATTTACACGGATCGGTGCACACACTTATGTTGCAGGACATTCAGTCATTCGCAAAGATGTGCCGCCGTACGTAAAAGCAGCTCGCGAACCACTGAGTTATATGGGAATTAATATCGTGGGCTTACAAAGGTGTAAGATCCCGAAGGACAGTATTACCGCGATATCAGATATCTATCATATACTTTTTGTTGAACGCCACACTACCTCTGCAGCGCTCGCACTTATAGAAAAGAATTTCGATTCGATTCCTGTAAAGGAGGAGATCATTAAATTCATAACAACTTCACATGCCGGCATTATAAAGCGTCACTCCAAAATCGGAAATGATGACGATTTCTCTTTCTGATGTAAGCAAACGCTTTAACCGCGATTGGATCTTCCGAAACTTTAGTTACACATTTACCAGCGAACACAGTTACGCAATCACCGGTCCTAATGGATCAGGAAAATCTACGTTGCTCCAGGTGATCGGGGGAGCGATAGCGATGAGTGAAGGAGAGATCAAGTACGAGGTACGAAGTACGAAGTATGAAGTTGCAAGTATTCAGATTTCGGAACTTCAGAGTTTGAATTCTGGACTCAGAACCCAGAAGTCAAAGACGAGAATTCAGAATCCAGTATCTAACATTCCTGCGGATCTTGCATACAAGTACATTTCAATAGCGGCTCCTTATCTGGAAGTAGTTGAAGAGATGACAGCTATTGAGTTTCTAGAGTTCCATCGCAAGTTCAAACCTCTCCTACCTGGTTGTACCGTTTTAGAGATCCTTTCTACGATAGGCTTGGAAGAAGCGGCCCGCAAACAGATTCGGTTTTATTCATCGGGCATGAAACAAAGAATCAAACTGGCACAGGCAATTTTTTCTGACACCCCCTGCATCTTGCTCGATGAGCCTTGTACGAACCTTGATAGCGAAGGAATTGAATTGTATCGACGAATGATAGATGCTTATTGCAAAGGAAGGCTGGTGATTGTCAGCTCAAATGATATCGCAGAATATTCTTTTTGCGAGCAAAAAATTTCTGTTCTCGATTATAAATGAATTGGGCGCGCAAAGGCGCGAACGCGCAGAGAGAGTTCGCAACTTTGCCCCTTTCCGTCGTTGCCCGATAATTATTATTCGTTGGATTTAACGCTGGCTTGCAATTAATAAATTGAGGTCAGTATATTTTAAATCAAACCGCTGACTGAGGTGAAAGTTCGTCAACGCTCCTTTGAATAAATAAATTCCTGTGCGAAGGTGCACTTTGTGCCACACAAGATTTTCGAAACCGCCCTCCTCTCCTGCTTCCAGCAACAATGGCATCAACACATTGCTGATTGCCTGTGAGGCGGTTCGTGCGAAGCCTGAAGGAATATTCGGCACACAGTAATGGATTACCCCATATTTTAAAAAGATAGGATGTTCATGGGTAGTGATCTCGGCGGTTTCAAAACATCCACCACGATCAACACTCACATCTATGACCACGCTGCCGGGCCGCATGTTGCTGACCATCTCTTCGGTGACCACAACCGGCGTACGGCCGCCCTGAGTGCCCAATGCGCCTACTGCCACTTCGCAGGTCTTTAACTGTTTTGCCAAAATGCGGGGTTCTATAACAGAGGTCCATAACCGATGCCCGATATTGTTCTGCAACCTTTTAAGCCTGTAAACGCTATTATCAAAAACTTTGACAGAGGCTCCAAGGGCCAACGCCGCACGGGCAGCGTATTCACCCACGATCCCCGCTCCCAGGATAATGACCTTTGTAGGAGGAATGCCTGATATACCGCCAAGCAAAACTCCCTTGCCATGATTTGCTGAACTTAGATATTGCGCAGCAATCAACATTACCGAGCTTCCTGCGATCTCACTCATGCTACGGACAATGGGATAGGTTCCGCTATCATCCCGCAAAGCTTCAAAAGAAATTCCGGTGATCCTTTTTTCCATCATTTTTTCAAGCAATTCGGCCTTCATGACCGACATATGAATGGGAGAAATGATCTGCTGATTCAACTGTAGATGAGGAAGGTCGTCGTCAACAATCGGCGCTGATTTAACAAGGATCGGCGCTTTGAAAACTTCGGCCTTATCATACACAATCTTAGCTCCTGCTTCGCTGTAATCTTTGTCTCGAAAATGTGCCGCATCGCCGGCATGGTGTTCGATCACCACGTGGTGGCCATTGCTGATCAAGACGCCAACGGCGTCCGGTGTTAGTGCAATCCTGTTTTCCTGGAAAGCTGTTTCTTTTGGAATGCCAATATGTAACTGCGCGCCCTGGGGCTTGATATCAAGCGTTTCTTCTAAAGTCTCGTAGCTGAAAGATGTGCTAATAACCGGTCTTTGCTGGGACATGGAAGTTGAGAGTTTACAGTTGGCAGTAATTTAAAATCGGTGTAAAAGTTATTTAAAATCGGCGTAAAAATGTATCTGCTCAAATATACTTATTTATCCTAAACGAAGCCTGCGTGTCTGACTATCAATAAAATCAAGATAGACCTTAAGGGTATTTTCCGGCAAGATTCCAGGAGCCTTTTCCGGCCATTCCACCAGGCAAATATTGCCCGAATACAAACAATCCTCAACTCCGGCGCGAATGGCTTCATCCTCATCTTTCAACCGGTAAAGATCAATATGAAACATCGTGCCGCCCGGGAAAACATATTCATTAATAATCGAAAATGTCGGGCTGCCAATAGTACTGCTTACCTGCTTTACTTCGCAAAGTGCGTGAATAAATGTTGTTTTTCCGCTGCCCATTTCTCCATGAAAGGCCATCACGTTAGCATCTCCAACAGCATTCCAAAATGCTTCCGCCATTTTCTTGATGTCATTTAACCTAATGGTCAGCTCCATAAGGCAAATATATCTTTTCGCAACACTTGTTGTGACCTTTGTGACACGACGGTGTTTCTATCTTTGCAACAACGTGTATTTATTATTTCTGCCTTAGTAACACTCATAAAACAGTGGACGGGTAACTTTGCAGCGTTAGTTTAGATTAATTCAAATAGTTCAGCATGGAAAAAGTGATTTGGAAAGTAGATGGGATGACCTGTTCAAATTGCGCTTTAACAATCAGCCAGTACCTTCAGAAGGAAGGTCAGCAACACGTGAAGGTAAATCCCATCAATGGCGAGGTTATATTCGAAACAAGCGACCAAAAAAACAAGCAGAAACTCCAGAAAGGAATTGAAAATCTTGGCTACAGCGTGAAAGCGGATTCCTTGTCAGCTCAGCCACGCAAAAGGATTTTCAGAAATCATAAACAGCGTTTTTTATTCTGTCTGGTTCTTACGTTGCCGCTGATGCTTCATATGTTCGACAATTGGATTCATATCCACTGGCTTATGAATCCCTGGGTACAGTTAGCTCTATGCCTACCTGTTTACATTGTTGGAATGGATTTCTTCGGAAGAAGCGCGATGAGGAGTATTCGCAACGGAATGCCAAATATGAATGTGCTGATTGCAATCGGGGCAACAGCTGCTTTCGCGTATAGTCTGGCAGGAACTCTTCTAAAGTTAGGCGAAGGGTACCTGTTCTACGAAACGGCTGCTGCAATCATTACGCTGGTACTTCTTGGTAATTACCTGGAAGACGCGTCTGTTCATTCTACTCAACGTGCTTTGAACAGCCTGGCAAAGTCCCAAAAAGTAATGGCCAATATGATCGCCTTTGATGAAAATCACCATGAGCTGATCTTTCCGATAGAAAACTCACAATTAAAGCATGGGGACCTTGTCCTCATTAAATCGGGTGAGCAAGTGCCTGCAGATTGCAAGATACTCTGGGGTAATGCGAACGTTAGCGAGGCAATCATCACCGGAGAAAGTTTGCCATTAGAAAAGAAAGCAAAAGACCAACTGATTGGTGGAAGCCTTTTACTTGATGGAACAGTAAAGGCACAGGTAACCGCGGAGGCAAAGGATTCTGTGCTTTCAAATATCATTAATCTCGTTAAACAGGCGCAGGGGGAAAAACCACCCGTTCAACAGATGGCGGATAGGATCAGCGCGATCTTTGTACCGGTTGTTTTAGGAATAGCAGCAATCACTTTTATCGTCAATTATATAATACTGCAGGAATTTACAGCTTCTCTGATGAGAAGCATTGCTGTACTTGTAATCGCTTGTCCCTGTGCGATGGGTCTCGCTACTCCTGCAGCGATTGCGGTCGGCCTGGGAAGAGCTGCGAAAAATGGAGTGTTATTCCGCAATGCAAAAAGCCTCGAGCTCTTTAAAGACATCAGGCAGGTAGTTTTTGATAAAACAGGTACTCTTACAACAGGACAATTTGAAGTCGCTGATTTTAGAATTCAAGGCACTGATGTGAGTGAAGCAGAATTTAAACGAATTGTTTTTTCCTTGGAAAAATATTCAAATCATCCGATCGCAAAATCTATATCCTCTTCATGGAAGCAAAAAAACGAGATCAGGTGGAAAAAAATAGAGGAGAATAAGGGAAAGGGAATGAAATCGATAGACAATAACGGTGACGAATTTATAGCAGGGTCTTATAGAGTCGCAGAACACTTAACACCAGATCATTCACATAATATTTATGTCGTTAAAAACAACAAGTTGCTCGGATGGATAGATGTGAAAGATCAGATCAGGGAAGAGGCGGCCACGGTGGTAAACTATTTGAAAAAGAAAAACATAAAAACATTCTTACTAAGCGGGGACCGTGTGGAAAAGTGTAAACGACTTGCCCACGAATTGGGGATTGATGAAGTGATCGCAGAACAAACTCCTGAACAAAAACTAAAAGTTGTTGAAGACTTAACCAAACAGGCGCCAACTGTTATGGTAGGTGATGGTATCAATGATGCGCCAGCTCTTGCAAAAGCCACGATCGGCATTTCGATGAGTGATGCTTCGCAGATTGCAATGCAAACCGCCGATGTAGTTCTGATGAATTATGGGTTAAAAAATCTGCCGGTTTCATTAGGACTTGGACGGCATACTTATATCACGATCAAGCAAAATCTTTTCTGGGCATTTTTTTATAATATCATCGCAATTCCAGTTGCGGCCTTTGGACTATTAACTCCTACATTCGGCGCATTGGTGATGGGATTGAGTGATGTTGTACTGGGATTAAACTCTGTTAGATTGTTTGTCAAGAAAGTGGCTTAATCGATATATTTTTGTTGCCGCGAGTTCAGCGTCTCGGAGGAGATGATTTATGGAGACGACATCCAAATCAGAAAGTCTTGCCACGAAATACACGAATTGCCACGAATTAATTCGGGTAATTCTGTACAAGAAAATTTCGTAAGAATTTACTGCCACGGATTACACGGATTAGCACGGATTAATCCACGCAACCAGCGGCAAGATATCTTAAGTTGTATATGAAAATCATCTTTGGGAAGACGGCTGGAATTCGTGGCAGGCGAAACAAAGGCATCTCCTGTTGTACAGAACTACACGAATTATAAGGTTCTTTGTGGCAATTCGTGTAATTCGTGGCAACCTTCCTCCAAAAACAAGACATAAACTAAATTTAGGTACATTAACAAGCTATCTTGCTTTGGCATTGAATATCCAATCAATTCTCAAACAATACTGGGGTTACGAATCCTTCCGCCCATTGCAGGAAGAAATAATAGAAGCTATCTTAAAGGATCAGGACGTGCTCGCATTATTACCTACGGGCGGCGGAAAATCAATTTGTTTCCAGGTTCCTGCAATGGCCAAGTCCGGACTTTGCCTTGTCATCAGTCCGCTGATTGCACTCATGAAAGACCAGGTAGAGAATCTTCGCAAAAAAAATATTACAGCCTTCGCCATTTACTCCGGCATGAGTAGAAAGGAAGTGATCAATACCCTGCATGTAGCCGGTGAAAGTAACTGTAAATTTTTATACGTATCGCCCGAACGGTTAGAAACAAAACTCTTTCTCGAGTATCTGCCTTCACTTGATTTCAATCTTATTGCGGTTGACGAAGCGCATTGTATCTCACAATGGGGATATGATTTTCGCCCACCCTATCTTCGCATCGCCGAATTGCGTAAGGAGCTACCCGACGTTCCAGTTCTGGCTCTTACGGCTTCCGCGACGCCCGATGTACAAAAAGATATTTGCGAAAAACTACAATTCGAAAAACCCGCTGTTTTCCGCCAATCATTCGAACGAACAAACCTTTCATACAGTGTTTTTAAGGTCGACTCAAAGATCAATAAGATTGTAGACATCCTGCAAAAAGTGCCAGGCAGCAGTATCGTCTATTGCAAAAGCCGGCGGCGAACAAAGGATATCAGCGATCTGCTGAATATGCACGGAATCGGTGCTGGCTTCTATCATGCGGGCTTAACATCTGAAGAACGTAGTAGAAAGCAGGAAGCATGGATCAATAACGAGATAAGAACGATGGTTTGTACCAATGCATTCGGAATGGGTATCGATAAACCGGATGTGAGAATTGTGATACATGCAGATATTCCTGATTGCCTGGAAAATTATTACCAGGAAGCCGGTCGTGCCGGAAGAGATGGAAAGAAGGCGTATGCTGTTTTGTTACATGACATGAAGGAAATTCAGGAATTACAAAGCCTGCCTGAAATTCGGTTCCCGGCGATCACTGATATAAGGTCAGTTTATCAATCCCTGATGAATTACCTGCAGGTTCCATCGGGATCTGGTGAAGGAAACTATTATGATTTTCACCTGATTGATTTTATTAAAAAGTTCAACCATGACACCCAATTAGCACGATACTCATTGAAGGCACTTGAGCAGGAGGAACTTCTTAGTTTTAACGAACAGGTCTTTCTTCCTTCGAGACTTCAATTCACAACAAACAAAGAAAGTTTGTATGCATTTGAAAGAGATCATCCCGAGCTTGAACCAATCATTAAAACCTTGTTGAGAACATACGAGGGAATATTCGACCAGCCCGTTTTTGTTTATGAAAAGAGCATCGCATACATTCTGCACGAGAGTGTTGAGTTTGTAGTGAGAGCTCTGAAACGTCTCCATGACTTTTTGATCATAGAGTATATGCCTCAGAAAGATTCTCCGCAGATCTTCTTCATTCAAAATAGGTTTCGTACTGAAGACCTTTCCATTAACGAAATCAATCATAAAAAGCGCAAACAGCAGTTATCAGATCGTATCAGGGCTTTCATAAAATATATTGACGAAAAGAAAAACTGCAGAAGTAAAATGATTGGTAATTATTTTGGCGATTTGTCAATAGGAGAATGTGGGATCTGTGACACCTGCCTGGACCATCACAACCATGATGTTTCCGCAGAAGAGTTTGAAAAAATACATCAACAAATTTTACATCTCATCCGCCCAAAACCCCTCGCCAGCAGCGATCTTCTAAAGAATCTCACCGGTATTAAAAAAGAAAAAGCCTGGAAGGTTGTTCATTTTCTCCAGGCTGAAAATAAGATTGAGGTTGATAAAGATGGAGTGATCAGGTTGAAATAATCATTTCTTCGATGGCTTAGCCGCTACCTGGGTCATGATGACAGACCATGGCATAATCGAGCGATGTTCGATGATTTGTCCATTGTCGTTAAACTTAAAAATATCGACGTCTTTTACTTTGAAGGATTTGCCGGTAGCTTTCATTCCCATAAAATCATTTTTAAATGTTCCAGTCCAGTCTCCATATACAAATACTCTATCCCCATCGGAAACTGCCTCGAAGTTATCGCCTTTGTAGTCAGGAAAGGCCGCAACAAACCCTTTAATACCAGCGAGAATGCTATCCTTATTTTTCATCGCCGGGCCGCTTCCTTCGCCATAATCCGTTATATCCGAAGATATATGTACAAAACCTGAATCTATATTGCCACCTCCTACTTCTCTCGAAATTGCCAGTGCAGTCTGTTTATTGCGTTCTTCTTTTTCTTCCGCTGAAGACGTCGAAGCAACAGCGGTTGAATCAGATCCAGGAGAAACATTGTCGGTTTTTTGTTCGCAGGCAATCATAAAGGAAATGATGAACGCCGAAAATAGCAGTTTGTTCATTTTATTTGGTTTATATGATGAATAAAAATTACAGCCAACTACTAAAACCAACTGTCAGAATTCTTTCGCTTCCTGGTGCTGCTTCTTCCTCCTAAGCCCAGCGCTCCAAGCAGGCTTCGCGTAATAACATTCGCGGCCGTTCTCCCTATCTGCCTTGTTACCGAATTGTCTAACACTTTTTCCATAGTGGATTTTTCCCGGCGTTTGTAAGTTTTCTTTTCTTCTGAACGCTCGTCCGATTTCGCCGCTGCCTCTTCCATCTTCGCGTTTAGTATTTCGTAGGCACTTTGAGCGTCGTCTGTGTCTGCATATTTTTTTACAAGCTTTGACTTACTTACCAAAGCGTCGATCTCCTGATCACTCAAAACGTCCATTCGTGATTGTGGAGGAACAAGCATCGTATGAACGAGCGGTGTTGGAATTCCTTTTTCATTCAATATCGTAACGAAAGCTTCGCCAATACCAAGCTGCGTGAGCAGTTCGTCAACATCATAAAATTCAGTTTCAGGATAATTTTCCGCAGCCTGCTTAATGGTCTTACGGTCCGCTGCAGTAAATGCCCTCAGTGCATGCTGCACTTTCAAACCAAGCTGAGATAAAACGCTGGCCGGAATATCCTGTGGGTTTTGCGTACAAAAGAATATCCCAACACCTTTCGAACGGATCAACTTTATAACAGTTTCGATTTGCTGTAACAAGGCATCCGTTGCTTCCTGGAAAACAAGATGCGCTTCGTCAATGATCATGATAAGCTTTGGCTTTTCGAGGTCGCCCTCTTCCGGTAGTGTTGCGTATAGTTCTGCGAGTAAGCTTAACATGAATGTAGAAAATAACTTAGGACGGGTTTGCATATCTGTAACACGTAGTACACTTATCACCGCTCTTCCATCATCGGAAATACGCAGGAGATCATCGATTTCAAAAGAAGGCTCGCCAAAAAAAGCATCCGCGCCCTGCTGTTGCAACTCAATCACCTTTCGCAAAATGGTCCCGGTAGTAGAGGTGGATATCTTCCCGTAATCTTTTTCAATCGTCGACTTTCCTTCGTTACTTACATATTGCAGCACTTTTGTAAAATCTTTCAGGTCGAGGAGTGGCATACCGTTATCGTCGCAGTATTTAAAGATCATGGCTACCAGCCCTTCCTGTGTTGTATTCAATCCTAAAATTTTTGAGAGAAGAATAGGACCGAATTCAGTTACTGTCGCTCTCAGGCGGACGCCTTTTTCATTACTCAACGTTAGCAGCTCAACCGGGTAAGCAGTGGGTGTATAAGTTCCACCCATCTTAGCCATGCGTTCTTTTATCCTGTCATTTTCAGCGCCGGCAGCTGCAATTCCACTCAAATCACCCTTGATGTCCATGAGCAAAACGGGAACGCTCGCATTGCTAAGTCCCTCTGCGATTACCTGAAGTGTTTTTGTTTTTCCGGTACCTGTTGCGCCGGCAATCAAGCCATGGCGATTCATTGTGCGAAGAGGGAGTAGTATATCGGAGCCAGGCAAAATATCACCGCCGAGCATTGCAGCACCTATGCGAAAATGTTCGCCTTTGAAACTGTATCCCTGTTGTACCAATTGAACGAATGCATCCTTACCTGACATAAATAAAATTGTGCTTGAAAGTTACATGAAAAAATTCTTGCAAAAGACGCGAAGGCGCAAAGTTGGATGTATTCGTCGCGTCTTGGCGCGAATATGTCTCAACTCACATTTCCTCATCTCTTTCCAGCATCAGAATTGCACTCTGCGGGACAATAAAGTATTTGTCACCCGCATAGATAACCTCGGTCGCGGCGCTTAGTAAAAAAATAGCCAAATCACCTTCTTTGGCCTGGAGAGGTACATACTTCACCTGCTCTTCATCTCCTTTCCACGCTTCATTTTCAACGGGCATGGGAATGGCATACCCGGGACCGGTTTTGATAACGTAGCCTTGTTGTACCTTTTCTTTTTCCTGTACACCAGGCGGAAGATAGAGCCCGCTCTCTGTGCGTTCATTGGGTTTTGCCAACCTTATGAGTAGACGGTCGCCTATTACTATCAGTTTTTTGAACTTGTTATCTTGAGTTAAACGCATGGCATCGAAATTAAAGCGCAAAAATAGCGCCGTCACGTCAATGAGGGAGATTAATTGTTGAATGTTTGTTAATGCACCAGGACGCTTATAACCTTTGCCGTCGTACGTCGTCTTATATCCGTTCATATTAACAAAAAATTACGGCTGAATGGAGATTACTGCCAAATGCTTTAATTTTATTTACTGTATGATTATTTGAATTGAATTAAAATCTACAAACAATGGAAGGAAAAAAACCGAAAATTTTATTATGCGAGGACGATGCGAATCTGGGAATGGTACTTAAAAACTATTTAGAGCTGAATGATTTTGATGTAACACTGGAACGTGACGGACGTTTAGGGCTTGCTGCATTCCAGCGGGAAAAATATGATTTGTGCCTTTTAGATATAATGATGCCGCATATGGATGGTTTTACATTAGCTGAAGAGATTCGCGATGTTGATCCCGACATTCCGTTGTTCTTCCTGAGCGCTAAAACGATGAAGGAGGATATCATCCAGGGTTATAAACTGGGAGCAGATGATTATATCACCAAGCCATTCGACAGCGAAGTTCTACTGCTCAAAATTAAAGCAATCCTTAAACGGAATGAAGAGACAAACCGTGAACAGGAAAACAGGGAATTTGATTTGGGCAACTATCATTTCAATCCCAAGCTGAGAGAATTGAGCCATGGAGGAAAAATGCAAACCTTGTCGCCCAAGGAAAATGAACTGCTGAAGTTATTGGCTGAACATATGAATGACCTTCTGCCAAGGGAGCAAGCGTTGAAAAAGATCTGGGGTAGTGATACCTATTTTAATGGAAGAAGCATGGACGTATATATCGCCAAGCTGCGGAAGTATCTCAAAGAAGATCCGAATATTGAAATCGTAAACATACATGGAAATGGCTTCAGGCTGGTAGTACCTACGCCTGCTGCCTAGGACTCTCAAACTGTTCTTAGGGCCGCTCTC
>DAINQQ010000046.1:0-1923 GCA_036742645.1 Flavitalea sp. | reverse complement strand
ATCATAAATCTAATTGGAAATTATCGCCTGATCTGTGGGGCAGCTTTCGTTTCAGGTGTTCGTACGCCTTATAAGTAACCTCCCTGCCGCGCGGAGTTCGTTGAAGAAAGCCTTCCTGGATCAAAAAAGGCTCATACACTTCTTCCAATGTTCCCGCTTCCTCTCCCACCGCTGTTGCGATGGTTGTAATACCGACGGGCCCGCCTTTGAATTTATCGATGATAGTAACCAGGATTTTATTATCCATCTCATCAAGCCCATGCTCATCAACATTCAATGCGCGCAGTGCATGCTGCGTAATTGCAAGATCGATGACCCCGTTGTGAAGCACTTGTGCGAAATCTCTTACCCGGCGGAGCAGGCCATTCGCGATCCTCGGCGTTCCACGGCTTCTGCGTGAAATTTCCTGTGCAGCGTCAGAAGTAATTTTTGAATCAAGAATTTTTGCAGATCGTAAAACGATCTGGTATAAGGTATCGGCATTATAATATTCGAGGCGGGATTTTATTGCAAACCTCGAAAGCAATGGAGCAGTCAACAAACCGCTTCTCGTTGTGGCTCCAATTAGAGTGAATGGATTCAGGGTGATTTGAATACTTCTGGCATTAGGCCCGGTATCGATCATGATATCGAGCCGGTAATCTTCCATCGCCGCATAGAGATATTCTTCAACAACCGTACTCAGACGATGAATCTCATCAATAAATAGTACATCGTGTGGCTCCAAATTTGTCAATAGTCCTGCGAGATCACCGGGCTTTTCAATCACCGGTCCTGAAGTCTCTTTAATATTTACTCCAAGCTCATTGGCTACAATTCGCGATAAGGTCGTTTTCCCCAATCCGGGTGGTCCATGAAACAATATATGATCCAGCGCCTCGCCGCGCATCTTCGCCGCCTGAATAAATATCTTCAGGTTATCGATGATCTGCTGCTGTCCTGCAAAATCCGAAATGACCGAAGGGCGTATATTATTTTCGAATTCCTTATCCGCAGCAGTCAGTGTATTCTTTTCAGTATTTAAATTCAGGTTCGACATGGTCAATGGTGAATAGTGCATTGCAAATATAATCTTCCTTCCCGAGTGGTGAGCGAAGTCGAACCATGAGCGAAGTTGAACCATCACGACAGAGTATATAGAGGGAAGTCAGATATCCCGTGTCCATAATCTCTCCAGCCCCTGCACAAATAAATCCACCCGTTGTTCTGGCAAATAATTAAATAAATTGCTTACATAAATCAAAACATATGAAAGTTGGAATTATTGGCTCAGGCATCGTGGGCCAGGTTTTGGCCAGCGCATTCAAAAGTGAAGGCCACGATGTGGTATTAGGTACCAGAAATCCTGATAAGAAAGAACTCGGCGACTTCAAATCGGATCACCCATCTATTCGTGTTGCCACTTTTGAAGATACCGCAGCAGGCGGGGAACTTCTTATTCTTGCAACAGCCGGCACTGCGGTTGAAGAGGCGATAAGAATGGCAGGACTTCACAATTTCACAAATAAAGTGGTGGTCGACACTACAAATCCGATAGATCATCACCCTCCTGTAAATGGCGTATTGAAATTTTTCACTGACATCAATAATTCGCTGATGGAACGCATACAGCAACTCATTCCCGACGCGAAGCTGGTGAAGGCCTTCAACAGTGTAGGTAATGCTTTGATGTACAAACCCGCATTGAGCGCTACTCCTACTATGTTTATCTGTGGTAATGATGAGAAAGCAAAGAAAACAGTAACAGGTATCCTTGACTCTTTTGGATGGGAAACGGAAGACATGGGCAAAGTTGAAGCAGCACGTGCTATTGAACCACTTTGCATACTATGGTGCATTCCTGGATTCCTGCAGAATAGGTGGAGTCATGCTTTTAAATTGTTGAAATGAGATATCGTTCGGTCGACGGTCGACCGAAATAAC
>DAINQQ010000045.1:0-30473 GCA_036742645.1 Flavitalea sp. | reverse complement strand
TAGTGAGACAAAAGAAAAAATTCTCAAACATAAAAGTGCGGCCAACGATAGCTGATGAGTAAATTCAGTATCATATTACCAGTTCGTGATGGTGGCAGCTACGTTCACGAGTGCGTGGGAAGCATTCTCGCGCAATCTTATACTGGCTTTCAGTTACTCGTGTTGGACAATTGCAGCACAGACGGCACTCGCGAGTGGCTTCAATCTTTACGTGATGACCGGATCATTGTTTACCCCGCTGAAAGGCCTCTGACTATTCAAGACAACTGGCATCGGATAGTGAGCGTTCCTAAGAACGAATTCATCACGTTAATAGGTCATGACGATATCCTTGATCCGCATTATCTCTCAGTAATGGACAGGTTAATTTCGAAACATCCCCATGCCAGTTTATATCAGACCCATTTTCGGTACATTGATTCGACAGGTCAAACCATTAGAAGAAGTAAGCCGATGGATGAAATTCAGAACACGCCGGAATTTCTTGCTTTTTTTCTTTCAAATAGTATTGATACAATGGGCACAGGTTTTATGATGAGAGCTGTAGATTATGACGCGATCGGGGGCATACCTCCGTCGTATCCGAATTTGTTGTTTGCTGATTTCGAACTATGGATCAATCTCACGAGGATCAATTACAAGGCTACTGCATTTGAAGAATGTTTTGCGTTCAGGCTGCATCAAAGCGCTACAACTACATCTTCAACAATAAATTTTCACCAGGCATTCATTCAGTTCGTTGAATATCTTTCAAAGCTGAAGGAAGAAAATCCGGCTATGGCTGAAGTAATACAGCGCTATGCGTTAGGTTTCATCAATTTTTACACAAAAGGCCTGGCACACCGGTTATTGAGAGCCCCCAAAAGCAAGCGCGGTGAATTAACTGTTAGTGGACTAATTAACGAAAGCCAAAGGATGGCCGATCAATTGATTCCTGGCAGTTCCTTAAATGCATATGCCCAGCCAGGTGTAAAGCTGGCGCGCCAGATCGATAGCAATTTTATCACGCGGCAATTATTCCTGTTGTTTAAGAAGATATATAAGCAGCCTGTATATTCGTGAGGCGGATGGTGTAGTTTGTGGTTTTTCTGATACAACGTACGATCCAACGAAAATCCAGCGCTTTGTTACTCAAACTTAAGAACCACAAACAATTAACTACAAACCACAAACAACAAACAACAAACCTGCGACTTCCAACTTTAGAACTTTCCAATGCATCTATCGATCATCATCGTCAACTATAAGACTCCGCAGCTTACCATTGATTGTTTAAAGACAATCTATGAGCAGACGAAGAATATCGACTTTGAGGTGATTGTTGTAGACAATGATTCGAAGGATGACAGTAAGGAAAGGATTTGTACTGCATTCCCACGGATCGCATGGTTGCAGATGGATTATAATGCTGGTTTCGCAAGGGCAAACAATGCAGCGATCCGGCAGAGCAGGGGGGAGGTTATATTGCTACTCAATTCAGACACGCTAAACATCGATAACACGATTGGCAATTGTTTTGAATTGTTCGCCGCGTCTGAGTATGTGGCTTGTGGCGTTCAGCTCCTGAATCCTGATGGCTCCCCGCAGATATCTGGAAATTATTTTATGAGGGGCGGATTAAATCATTTGCTTCCGCTCCCGTATGTTGGCAATTTTATCAAATGGCTTGGAACAGCTTTGTCGGTTAAGAAACCAAATATTCCTGATGCAACCTCCGAAACGGAGGTCGACTGGATTAATGGAGCGTTTCTTATGGTTAAGAGAAATGCCATCAACAAAGCCGGCTTGATGGATGAGGATTTTTTCTTGTACGCCGAAGAAGCCGAATGGTGTGCACGATTAAAAAAAGTCGGCAGACTTTGTATTTACGGACAATTCAAAGTAATTCACTTGCAGGGAGCTACTACAACCATAGCATTTCAATCCTCTGAAAAAGGATACTATAATCTCTATAATAAAAAAGGGCTCCAGATTACTTTGTCAAACATGATCCGTGTGCGAAAGCAATTTGGTGTATTTTGGTTTTTATTTCAGCTAGTCATCTTTACATTCACCATTCCGGTGTTTTTTATCTTCAGCTTTCTTGAGAATTTATTTCGACTGCGCAACCCGTTTCATGATTTCGGATTGGCCGGTGGATTTACAAAGAATGTATTGAAGGTTTGGAGTTATGCGGCCGTGATCATTTCTAATAAACCTTACTTCTATAAAGTACTCTAATTAGAAATCTCTCTTCGTGTCTTAGTGCCTTCATGGCTTGCCTTTTAGATCACAAAGGCCACAAAGGCCACAAAGACACAAAGACACAAAGACACAAAGACACAAAGAATACACAAAGAATACACAAAGAATACACAAAGAAAACATTCCTACTATAATTTAACCTGTTGAGTTGAGTTTGCATTGATAATCGAAGCTACTTTAAAGGCAATGTTTCCCCAGTAGTAATAATCATAAAAAGCCGACTGCGTATTTATTTCTAACGGTAGTATTTCCAGTATCCGTTGCGCGAATGCTGGCCAATTGTTATCTTCTACGACTTGCAACTTGTCTCCGCACGCGTTTTTTTTCAAGCCCATTGCTCCAAATTCCGTCGACACCACTGCACAGTTCATCGCTATAGCTTCAATCGCCTTTGTTTTTACACCGCCACCTGTTGTTATCGGATTTAAAAAAATATGCGCTGCTTTGAAGTACAGATCGATGTCATCCACAAAGCCTGCATAGATTATGTTTTTCTTTGAGTATGGCTTCAGTTCCTGGAATGAGTCAGGCAGCCCTTTACCGCAAACAATGATCTTATACTTTATTCCACTTTCAATTAGAGCCGGGTTTACCCGTTCAAGGATTACCGTGAGTGCATCATAATTCGAGTGATGGTATAAGGCGCCATTGAATAACAGGATCTTTTCGTCATTCTTTATCCCGTGAAGTTGTCGAACTTTAACGCGGCAGTCTTCAATATCCGAGGGTATTGAGTCAATCTCAACACCGTATGTAATCGCATGGGATTTGTTTGGATTGACTTTTAACTGAGTGACTGCATGATTGAGATCATCCTCCGAAATAAAAAAAATGATATCTGCTTTTCTATAGACCCATCCTTCATACGACTTGAGAGCCTTCCACCACCATCGGCCGATTGATCTTGAGCGCATGTATTCGATATTATGAGAATGAACAATCCACGTAAGGGATAAATTTCTCTTCAGCATCCATGCCAGCCACCCATAATAAGGATGTTCGATCAGCAAATGCCTGCTCTGTGAGCTACGAATTATTTTTCTCACAGCGAAGAACAAAAAGATATTTGCGTATCGGGATCTTGAGTTGCTAAGGATATTTAGGACTGAATAATTTTTCGCTGCAGTTACGTCGTTATTTTTTGTACTGATGCCTGTAATTGGAATTAGGCGGCCAAGGTATTCATTGAATAAAGCAATTCCCTTTTCTCCGCCCAAGCGTGCAGGAAGAATTTTGTAAGGTATTATGCTGACGATATGATTCATCGACTGTAAAACCCCGCTATTTCTTTTTAGGTTCAGCAATCACATAGATAAACGGTGCCAGAAAAACTCCGGACTTGCCCATTAGGCGGATTAAAATATTCATCACTCTGCTAAAAACATTCTTCCAGGCTTTTGAGTAATGAGTATCCCAGAATCCCGGCAAAAAACTCACGGTATAGTTTTCAGTTTGGATATTCTTACGATACTCTCCAAACGTAATCATATGTTCCGCCCATACCCCATTTGATGGTTGACAGGTGTTCGTGTAATATCTTGAGGGATCGGGCAGCCGCCTGGTACCAGAAAATGATTTGATCGAATCTAATAGATCGTCTAGTGCCAGCCCTCTTGTTTTGACTGCCAGTTTCTGTTGCTCTTTCTCATTCCTGACCAGGCCTGTAGATATTATTGTTTCGAGCCTTGCCCGGCAATAGACCTTTTCCCACCGACGGTGCCACAATACGTGTTTTATATGAGATCCCGGGTTGTATATATTAGCTGTGGTCGACGAATACAGTAGCGCCTGCGGCTGATGGTTATATATTGACTGGTAAAAATCATCGAGTTTATACACATGCTCAACAACGTTCCGCGATGCGATAATATCGCAAAGCAATCCTTTTCGATCCAGCACGCTTAGAGTTTCTTCGATATCTCCCAGGATATATTCATCTATCTCTACCTGTAATGCTTCTGCAATCCTGTGTGCACTGAACCGCCATTCTTCCAGGAAGTCATTATAGATAACTGTTTTGCAACCTATCATCTTCGCCAGCATGTAAAGCGTACCTACACCAGCTCCATAATCCATGATCGCTATATCAGGCACTGCCTTGTCCTGCAGGGTAATGGACCTGTACAATAAATGAGCACTGGATTCAATCGAAAAAAACAGGCGGTTAAAATGGCTTGTTTTGAAATAATACAAACAATGATCGGGAAGTCCCAACCTTTCAACTGGTAGGGAGATGAGTTTACCGTGCAACTCTGAAGCTCGTTCGTTAATTAAATTAGCCAGTTGATCGCGCTGGGGCAAAAATCGATCGGTCCTCATTTTTATACGTTATCAGGCTTAGCAGCGGAAGATTTTTTTACTTGATAACGTTCTCGCCAAAGCCACCAGCTCCCTGCTAATAAAATAAGTATCGAAATGATGCCAACAATCGTCGAGATTGTATCGCCAATAAAGTAAGACTTTGGTTCGAAGCGCATTTCAATCGAATGCTTCCCGGCCGGTACTGCCACGCCACGAAGCACATAGTTCACTTTTGCAATCGGTACTTCCTTTCCGTCAATGAACGCTTTCCAGCCGCTTGGGCAGTAAACCTCGCTGAATACCACAAACTGGTTTGACGCTGCATTGAACTCATAATTTAACTTGTCATTCGAGTTTTGTACAAGCCTGATTGATGCGGTTGAATCAAATTGAGGCGCAAAAGGAATCTTTGACTGTTCTCTCTTATCAATGATTACAGTATCTCTCGGGTTGAACTGGTCAAGCGCCTTCATTTCTTCATCGGCATTATTTACATATTTTATTGTTTTGACCAACCAGCCAGGTCCTAGTGCCTCTTGATTCAACTGGGCTACAGCTTGCTGGTTCTGCGGGTTGGAAACAATAAAATACTTTGTGTTCAGCATATTGAAAACACTCATGTTGCCTTTTCGCAGTTGCTGATCGATGAGATCATTATACAACGCAAGTTTTGCAGGGTGATAACCACCGACAGAATTGTGGAGATAGGAAGTACGCGAGGTAGCTTCTGATGATTGAAACGGATCACCCTGGGTATTGAAAACCCGGAAATAGCTCTTATCATTTTTGATCTGCATGTCAGCAGCAGTCGGCGTGAACACTGCATTAAAATCCTCCGGCTCTACATATTTGTCCTTGTCGAGATAACGTGAGCTTACCGGTAGAAGGTCGATTAGATTTAAAACAATCAATGCGATCGCAACATACAAGGCCTTGGTCTTTTTCTGTAGAGTGAGCCATATTAGGCCAGCACCCAATAACAAAAAAACCAGGGTGCGTAGGAGATCCGAACTGTATAAATCTTTTCTATCCTTAACCACGCCATTCATGACTGATGTAGCAATTGTATTGTTTTGTTGAACGAGTTCCTGTGGTGGTGCCTGGCCTCTGCTCATAGCCTGGGTGAGTGTCGAAGCAATGCCTTCACGCATCTGGCCATCGTTCTTGCTTTTGAAATCAGCAGTTACCATTGTAAGCACAAGAATGGCGGCAACAATTCCCGTTGTGATTAGTGCATATTTCAACCGCTTTAATAACAACTTTCTGTCCCAATCTCCGTACAATATTTCCTGCAAGGCCATCGAAGCAAGTAGAGGAAACGTGAGTTGAGCGATTATTAAGGCGATTGAAGGGGCTCTGAACTTATTATAGTAAGGCAGATAATCGAACAGGAAGTAGTTAACAGGCTTGAAGTTGCTGCCCCAGGCCAATACAATTCCAATAATAGTAGCTGCGATGATCCAGTTACGATGCCAGTTACGGACAACAAAAAGCCCCGCAATGAAAAACATACATACCAGCGCACCAAAATAAACTGGTCCGGATGTGCCGGGCTGATCTCCCCAGTAAGATGATAAACTACTGTAGAAATAATTAACTGCATCGCCAGGTAACTGTGATTCCTGTAATGCTTCAACAGCTTTTCCATCTTCACCCAATTCAGTAGGGCCACTGCTGCCACCCTTATACGAGGGTAACATAATTGTCAATGTTTCACCGATACCGTAGCTCCATAGAAAGGCATAATCTTTATCCAATCCACCCTTTGTTTTATTTGCAGAGCTTTTGTCGGCACTCACAGCCTGGGTTAACTCTGAACGGCCGCCACGCATGGTTTCTTTTGCGTAATCAGCGGTAGGCATATACATGACTGAAAATGAAAGCACACCGAGCACACCCGCTATCAGAGCGAGACCCGCAGTATTGATAAGATGACGAACCTGTTTTTGTTTAATTGCGTGTATTGCAAATGCAACTCCCATGCACAGTGCAATCAGGAAAGTATAGTATACAATTTGTACGTGGTTCTGATACGTCAGTAAGGTGCTGAATAGAAGCGTAACCATAAAACCCAGCACATATTTTCTCTGTGTAAGTAAGATCAACCCTGCCAGTACCGCGGGAAGATATCCCATTGAAGCGAATTTTGGAGTATGACCTACGGCCACGATCACTGCATTATATGAAGCAAATGCATATCCGAGAGCGCCGAAAATGCCGACCCAGGACCTGGTGCCCAGGGTTTGTGTCAGAATATAGAAACCAGCACAGGCAAGAAAAAAAAGACCTGCCGGCGAGGGCAGGAATAACGTGAACAAGTGGTGAAGATGAGCGATCGTAATATCCAATTTTGATTCAAGCGCGATCTGGAAAGCTGGCATTCCGCTAAACATGCTCTGGGTCCATAACGGAAAATGACCAAATTTTTCTTTGTACTCAAATGATTGCTGTGCCATTCCCTTCCATCCCTGGACATCATGCTGTGATACCACCAATCCTTTAAATACAGGCAAACAGTATATACATGATACGATGAAAAAAATGCCGAGCGCTATTGCATGTGGAGTAATCTCTTGCCACAGGGATTTCTTCATTAGTCAAAAAAGTTAAGTGGGCAAAATAATGCAATTTTACACCAAGTTGAGGTATGCGAAAATTATTATTTTTTTCCCGCGTTGCATTTATCTGTAATGTGTGTTTCCTGGTTACCTTTCTGATGCAATACATATCCGGTTTCGCAGAGACTGTGTTATCTTCTACCATCATTATCCTGGGAAATGTCTTTGCTCTCTTTATGAATTTTGGAGTGAATGTTTTTTATGCCATCTTGCTCATAAATCGAAGAGCATTACTCTTAGAAATTCCGGGTTGGCTGATAATTGCCAACTTTCTTTTTTTCATTATCCAGTTAATCTTGTTGATTAAATGATCCAGGACATTATTAAAAACAAATCCACCCGGTTATTTATTATCCTCGGTGGATTTTTTATTGCGAACGCACTCATTGCAGAAATCATTGGGGTCAAGATTTTTTCTCTTGAGAAAACCTTTGGCATGCAGCCTTTGAACGTTAAAGTGCTGGGAAATGAATTGTCAGTTAACCTGACAGCTGGTGTGCTGCTATGGCCGATTGTTTTCATTATGACCGATATTATAAATGAATATTATGGTCCAAAAGGCGTTCGTTTTTTATCCTTTTTAACGGCAGGACTGATTGCATTTGCATTCCTGGTTTTTTACGGGGCAATGCATTTGGTCCCGGCTGACTTTTTCATCACAAGTAAAAAGGGAAGCGGAGTACCTGACATGGAAAAAGCATATCAGAGTGTTTTGGGACAGGGTGGCAATATTATCCTGGGTTCGCTCGTAGCGTTTATACTAAGCCAGCTAATAGATGTTTTTGTGTTTCATAGAATAAAAAAAACAACGGGTGAAAGAGCGATCTGGCTAAGGGCTACCGGTTCTACCCTGATCTCTCAATTTATTGACAGTTTTGTTGTATTATTCATTGCCTTTTATATCGGTAGCCGGATTAATAACGCGGATGGGGATTTCGTGTGGCCGTTGAAACTCGTCCTTGCGGTTGGTGTGGTCAACTACATTTACAAATTCGTCATCGCTCTCATTCTCACGCCAGTAATCTACCTGGTGCATATGCTGATCGAGAAATTTTTAGGTGCGAGCCTGGCAGCAGATATGAAGAGCGCGGCTATGCGAAGAGATTAATGCCTGTGAAAACATTAAATGTAATAAATGGATCGGGTTGCGCTAACCGCCATGAATAATAAAAAAGTGTTACGTATTAAAGCATAACATTTTCCGAAATTTCAGAACGCAGTATCAAACGTATGTCAATTGTTTTCTTCAAGATTCTCTTTACTGTCGCCTCCTAAACTATAATAATTATTTTCTTCATCCTCTTCTCCAATCTCTTCATTGGCGTCATCCAGTTCCTCTCCAGGCACATCTAATTCAGCATCCAAATCGCCTAAAAGGGTTTTTGAGTCAGTTGTATCTTCTTCATCGTTTTCTATATTCTGTTCGCCGAGAATAATCAGATCATCTCTTGTTACATCCGCTTCCGTGCCGGGTACTATGACGAGGTCATCACCTGTTTCATCCGGTGTATCCAGTGAAGAAGAAACAGGTTTTTCAGGTTTTTTATCAAGATATGCTCCCGAGCGGGTGAGCTTTTCCGGATCCGGAGCAATTTTTTCCATTTTATTGGCTGGATGCATTATATCCTCCTGGGCAGGATAATGGGGATAGCCTGGAAACTCTTCATTTTCACCTTCAGAATTTTGCAGTCTTTCATTACCCTCGAGATTTTCTGAGCGTTTCTCTCCTGGATTAGCCGGATTGTCTGACCTATCGGGCTGTGTTGGATTTTGTTTCATTTATTGCGTTTATGGCATATCAGAAAAATCCATGCCTCAAGTTGAATTGAAATTGTTGCCACGGATTACACCGGTTACCAGGGAGAATTGCTTTTGATCCATGAAAATCCGTGTAATTCTGTACAAGAAGATGCCTTTGTCTCGTTCGCCAGGAATTAGACGAATTATACGAAATTAATTCGTGGCAATTCGTGGAATTCGTGGCAAGACCTCCTGATTTGGATGTTGTCTCCAAATCACCTGCTCAAAGGCGCAGCAGTCCGTGGCAAAAATAAAAATCGAACCGTTGTGGTTGAAATTCTACAAATGGGTTTAGCCTGCACTAACAAATCGGCTCATCGGCTAATCCTCACATTGGCTCATTCTCTGTTAGCCATACAACTTTTTGTTCGGAGGTATGAGTCTGACCGATAATATCTCTATACAACTCAGGTCTTCGTGCCTTCAAATATCGGTAGCCACCTGCCTGGTGCAATCGCTCGGGAGTGCACAGGGCAATCGCTATATCGTCATCGAAGCTGCGGCATTCTGCCAGAACATCGCCAAATGGATCAATAATCATCGAGCAGCCGTTTTTGAGTTGATCATGATCCATGCCGATAGGATTTGAAAACACGGCGTATATGGCATTGTCGTACGCCCTGGCCGGTAACCACTTCATAAGCCACGACCGACCTTTCATGCCATCGAATTCAAGTCTCAGCGATGTTGGATCTTTTTCCCGGTTATACCATAAAGATGGATCGATAAATCCTGCTCCTGGTCGGGTTGATGGAGTACACATGGTTACATGCGGCATGAATATTATCTGTGCGCCAAGCAAAGTTGTTGCCCGTACATTTTCAACAATATTGTTATCGTAACAAATGAGTATGCCACATTTCCATCCCCTGATCTCAAACACTACGTATTGATCGCCCGGTGTAAGATGTGGGTTAATGAAAGGATGTAATTTTCGAAACTTCGCAACCAACCCATTTTTGTCCACGCATACATACGCTTTATATAAATTGTCGCCTTCATCTTTCTCAAACAGCCCGGCAAGGATGACGATGTTGTGCCTCCTCGCGATGGCTGTCAATTCGGAAATGCTTTCACCATGAGGAATCACTTCCGCGATATCGAGCATCTGTTCCCTGGAAAGATGACGTGCGAAAGTGTATCCGGTTATTGAGCATTCATGAAAGGCAATGACATCGGCTCCCTTTTGGGCTGCTTCCCGCGACAAATTGTTTATCACCTGCAAATTATACTTCTTATCCCCGCTGCGGTGTTCGAACTGTGCAGTGGCAATTTTGATATCGTTCATGTTACAGCTTATTAGCCTGTAAAGATACTGCGAACATAAATCCGGGATAATGGAACTGTTGTGAACTTAAACGCCCTCAACTTTCTCCTTTTAAGTTCCCACTCTTCAATATTTTTTGCCACAAATTACACCGAATTCCATCGATTAAACTAATCCGTGGAAATTGTAATCCGTGGCAACAACAAATTTGACTTTGCGATTTTATAGCCTATACTCGCAAATGCTCCAAACACAAGATGGGCCACAAATAAATTACCATAGTATCGTTTAAATTCAACGTTGGGAGGAGAGGGGTGTAGCAGGAAAGTGGCCTTCCATATAATTATAGCCAGCAGGCCGCTTAACCCACCAAGTAATAGACCTGATTTTACTGATGCTTTCAGTTTGTTTTTTTCCCAGAGGGTAGAATAAATTATTGCAAATGCGATTCCAACTGCGTAATGGATATTCCATCCCGCAATTTTACTGTACTTTTTATTCAGCTCTGGAACCAATCTTCGTAATAATATGGCAAGCAGTTCAGGCTCCCTGAAATTTTCCTTTTGGAATTGTGCAACGAGGTAGCTGAATGAGGTCATGAGCGTAGTTCCGCTGAGGCCCGCGAAAATTGCAGCGCCAGTATGTGCATTATGTATTCTAATCATGCAGTAATCATACTTAAAAGTCGTGCCTTCAAAAATAATAGAGAATGTATAAATGTATATGCAGAGCTGCATAGAGTTATTCCATCCGTTTGGGCTTGGCACAAAATTTTAGGAAATCTCGATGCTACTATTTAACCTGGAGTTTAGGGGTTAATCCCGCTGACTACGTCGGCGGGAAATTTTTTTCTGTTATAGTACTTGTCGGATTGAAGTATCTATGTTAGCTCTATAGAATACAATTTAATGGAAGTCTAACTATCGCCTAATCATCACACCTGCCGGCAGGTCGGCTGATCCCTTATTTAAGAAGGATCTATGGTGGTATTTAATTTTTATGTGTTTTATCAACCTTACAGTTAGTTTGCAGCCTAAAAACTTAATAACAATAGAATGGCACTGTTAGAAAAAGAGTTGGTGGTAAAGCGATCGAGAATCCCAAATGCTGGAAAAGGATTATTTACAAAGATTTTTATTCCAAAAGGAACCAGGATAGTTGAATATAAAGGTAGAGTCTCCACATGGAAAGATGTAGACCATAAGGCAGGAAAAAACGGATATATCTATTATGTCACCAGGAATTATGTGATTGATGCATCTACGAATAAAAAAGCCCTCGCACGCTTCGCGAATGATGCAAGAGGTTTGGAGCAGGTCAAAGGGATAAATAATAATTGCATTTACGCTTTATTTAATGGCAAGGTATATATTCAATCCATCAAAGACATCCCGCCGAACAGTGAAATCCTCGTAGGTTATGGTAAGGAATATTGGGATGTGATCCGGTACAATGCCAGGTTACATGCCACAGAGTTGAAAGAAAAGCGAAACGCAGGAAGGAAATCAGCAAAAGCAGTTGCGTAACACCTTGTGTTAGGCTTTCTTATTAGTTAATCGGCTCATCATCACACCTGCCCCGCCGCAGGCAGGTCGGCTCATCAATTATTTGCCGACATTATTGTAGATTTTTACTACAAGTCTTCTGGGTAATGCCCGTATAATCGTGGACATCAACTTCGCCGCCGTTCCGGGAACAATTATTAGTTTTCCATTGAGTGTTTCCTGTACTGCAATCTCGCCCACTTTGCGGGGACTTACAGCCATTTTCATTCCAAGCCAACCAAGTTTTTCCCTTGTTTCTTCGACGATGCCTGGCTTGGTAAAAACCGGTCCTGGATTGAGACAACTCACACTGATGTTTTTTTCTTTGAGTTGATATCGAAGAGAATAACTAAAAAAAATCACCGCTGATTTCGTAGCCGAATACATATTTTTTGCAGGCATGGGAGCAAATCCGGCCATACTGGCAACATTCAAAATATAGGAAGGTGCGTTTGCCTCCAGTAACGGAAGTAATGTGAGCGACATGGCCATGCACGACTCTACGTTGAGCCGGACCATATAACGCAACGAGTCAAGTGACAGATTTAGGTAGTCCTCGGCGCCACCCAGTCCGGCAACGTTGCAAAGCATTTTGAGGCGAATATTTTTTTCCGTACACCACTGCGCAATAGCGGTAGCTGTTTCTTCGCGGCTAAGATCGTAGGATAACGTAAAGACCTCAACGGGATAAGCAGATTCCAAACGGGTTTTCGCAAGCAATAGCGTATCAGGATCTCTTGCGATCAACACAAGATTGTAATTACGACGGGCCAAAGCCTCCGCAATGGCAAATCCTATTCCCTTACTTCCTCCTGCAATCAGCGCAAATGGCTTTACCACGGGTTCCTGGATTTTTCCCGATTGACATCTGACAGAAAATGGAATGGCAATAATTAATAAAGCAAAAACCAGTTTATACATAACATTAGGCTAAAATAAGGGTATAAGAGATAATCCCACAGTCAACCACTCAGAATACTTATGTAGCGTGAAAGAAAAATTGAAAAACAGCTTCAAAACATATAAGCTTATTACTGATTGCGGAAACTTTGGCAAAAAGATACCATGAGGGAATTACCGCAAGCGCTTTTCAGTTCTAACCGGATTGACTCCCTTTACATATTTACAGTTTTTTTGATACGAGATATGTCGGATTTTGGTTTCTAAACTAGCAATTTTATTATCGAAAAATATTGGGCTTTTAGAAATATAACAGACACTTTACGTATTTTGATTTTGATGGGAATCCAGCATCAGCAGGCATTTCATACAACTGTCCCGTCCCGGAACATGCCGTAAGTGTTTTGATTCAAAACAAAATTTTATTATCATTAGGAATTAAATACAGCATTAGGAAATAATACAAGGTATAGATTTTGCTGCTATCTGTAGTCGCCTTGTAAATCCGTCAGGTTCGATAGAGCCAATATGAAAAGTGAATAACCAGTTAAGTCCGATGTTCTTTAACACTAAGACCATTACGTCATGATTCATGGTAAATTCACCCGGACTTTCCTACTACCAATTTTTCTGATCTGTACTATTTGCAATAATATCTCTGCACAAAACAATCCTTACATCATTGTTTTAAAGGCAAAGGATTCCGGATCGCCGCTAGTGGGCGCAACGGTTGTCTCCCTGAATAGTAATTTCCGTGCAATGTCTGACAGTTCGGGTTTTGTTTCAATTCCTGAAAGCATATTTCACAAAGGTGAACGCATCCAGATTACCATGATTGGATTTAAAAGTAGCTCTCTCAATACAAAGGATCTCGTTCGCCGACAGAGTATCGAATTAGAAAACGATCTGCTGATGCTCGAGGAAGTCATCATAACCGAGAACCATGTTCTTTCCAAAGTAAAAGATATTCAAATGGGCACTGTAACCATAAGTGCTGTTGAAGCCAGGAAACTGCCTTCCATTCTTGGTGAAGTAGATATCATAAAATTGCTGCAACTTAAACCAGGAGTAAAAACTGCAGGAGAAGGGCTTGCCGGATTTTATGTAAGGGGAGGAGGAGCGGATCAAAATATGATTATCATAGACAATGCACCGGTTTATAATCCCAATCACCTGCTGGGATTCTTTAGTATTTTCAACGTCGACGCAGTGCGCGATGTTAAATTATATAAAGCAGGATATCCGGCTCAATACAGTGGTCGTTTGTCATCCGTTCTCGATGTTTCAATGAGGCCCGGTTCAATGGAGTCTTTTTCCGTGAGTGGGGGATTGGGAGTTTTATCTTCCAGGCTTTCTGTAGAATCTCCAATAAAAAAAGGCAAATCCTCAATCATAATTTCGGGAAGGAGAACCTACTTTGATATTTTCACAGATGGGATTAATAACTATAAAAGGAGCGATTCAACATTCGACCTCATTCCCGCATACTATTTTTCTGATCTTAATCTTCGTACAGACTGGAAAATAAACGATCATAATTCGATTTGGTTAACAGGTTATCTTGGTGCGGATAATTTCAAATCTCCTCCGGATGAAGAATCCACTGTTCGTTTTACATGGGGAAATAAAACAGCCTCGCTTAACTGGAAATCTAATATCAAGGGAAAGACAGAGATCATCAGCACCTTATTTTATTCTAATTATCAATACCAGTTAAGTAATCAATTCAACTTTAATAGACTTGAACTGAGATCGGGAATAAGTACCACAGGACTGAAAATAGTGGCCGGGCCAACTACTCCAAAAAAGTTGACTTGGAAAGCGGGTCTCGACGGCATGCTCCATCGGTTAACGATCGGCGATTTTAGATCATCGTCTGATCTTAGCGGTTTCAATACTGGAGAAAAGGCCAATGGAAATGAGTGGGGTGGATTTCTAAATACCGAGTGGAACCCCATTGAGAAGCTGGCAATAATGGCGGGTATGAGAGTATCGGGTTTTTACGCAGCGGGTCAAATGAACCTAAACCCGGAACCGAGAGTTTCGGCAAGATGGAATATAGGTGAGAACTCAGCGATCAAGGCGAATTACACAAGAATGTTTCAATATTTACACCTGGCTTCTCTGAGTACGGCATCACTGCCAACAGACATGTGGTATCCCTCGACAGAAAAAACGAAACCTCAATATGCAGACCAGGTAAGCATTGGATGGTCACAAGGTTTAAAGGATAATGCCCTCTATCTTTCTCTCGAAGGGTACTACAAATGGATGAAGAACCAGGTAGAATTTCGCGACGGCGCGGATATTTTCGGCAATCCAAAGCTTGAAAATGATTTTGTATACGGTCGTGGTGATGCCTACGGAGCAGAACTTTATCTCGAAAAGAAAAAAGGGAAAACAACAGGCTGGTTAGGATATACTCTCTCCTGGGCAACGCGGACCTTCTCAGACATAAACGATGGAGAACTGTTCAGACCGCGATATGACAGAAGACATGATTTTTCGGTGGTTTTCATTCACAGGTTCAATTCGAAATTTTCGGTTAGTGGAAACTGGATCTTTGGTTCAGGAGCGTTGATCACTGTCCCGGTGGGAAGGTATGTATTCCAGGACCAGGTGGGGAACAGGTTCGAACGAATTACTCCCGTGTATACTAAGAGAAGTAATTATCAGTTGGATCCCGTTCATCGTTTAGATGTTAGTTTGGTGATGACTTTGAAAACAAAAAAGGGCGCTGCTGATCTCACATTCAGTTTGTATAACGCGTATAGCAGGAGAAATCCGTTTTACATCCGTTTTCATCAGCTGAATGATGAAAAAGGACTGGCTGCGGCGATCGAACCTCGGGTCGTATCTCTCTTTCCGGTATTACCCGGCATCACGTATAATTTTAAATTTTAAGAAATGAGATTGATCATCGTGAGCTTGATGTTGTCTTTGTTTTATTCATGCGATAAAGCGATTGATGTTGATCTGCCTGAATATCAACAGGAGCTTGTTATGGAAATGTACCTGGAACAGGGCAGACCACTTCGGTGTCTTTTGATTGAAAGTTTACCTTATACGGATACAGCGATTAACAAACCGGTCAATGATGCTTTGATTATTTTTTCAGATGGTACTAAAAACGATACGCTGACTTACCGAATAAACCAGGATATGGTTACAGGGAGATTTTATAATTACTATCATCCAAGAGTGATAGAGCCAGATCCTAATAAAATATACTCCATAACTATTATAGGCAATGAAAAAAAGATAACCAGTACAACAAGGTTTTCTCAAACAAAGGCTACAGTCGACAGCTTAATTGTACGTGAATCTATGAATGAACCGGACAGTTTTAGTGTTGGGATAAAATTTACAGATCCTGCGAGCGTCGAAAATTATTATAGAATCTTAATCGGGAAAAACATTAATTTATTTAGTTCAGATCCAACTGATTTTAGAATAAGTGATATTTCTTTCGATGGAAAGCCTTTTAGTTATTATTCGGAACCCAACTTTGCGAGGAACGATACAATAGCTGCCAGAGTTTACTCGCTCAATAAAGAGCATTACGAATACCTGGAATCAATGGGCAACGCTCGTCGGTCTAACTTCAACCCATTTTCTCAGCCAGGCCGTATTAAGTCAAATGTAAGTGGGGGACTCGGTATATTTACAAGCATATTATATACAGAACACAAGGTGATCATTAGATAGATAACCGGCTAGTTTAAAAAGTTTCAAGATTAAAAGAAAAAAATCTCCGCGTAACGGAGATTTTTTCTTTTAATAAAAGCGACTTTTTTAGTGATCAGTTTTTGGCTTCAATTGTGCTTCTGTGACATAATGCCTGTGGCCTTTCTTGTCAACCCAATAATATTTCGAATGATTATCGATATAAATTGTTTCTCCATTTGGACCGACCTTGTCTTTATGATGTTGATCAGTAACCTTTGCCTTACCTTTTGATGTAACTTCAGCTGTTTTATCGGCTGTTTTTTTCGCCGCTTTTTTTACCTTGGAAGTATCATCCTGCGCAACTGCTACTGACGAAAATCCCAGAAATAAAGTAACCAAACAAATGCTGAAAATCTTTTTCATAGTTCATTAATTTAATTGTAGAATTTGATAAAACTCTCTCCACTTATTTCCTAAAATAGTGCCAACACCAATCTGCCGGTAATTACCTTAGAAACATTTTACTAGGGAATCTCTTAATATCAATATTCCTGACGGCGTCCCCGATATGCTGATAAAAATCCCCAGTAATCGACTCTTGATGAATATTGTTGACCGCCGACGGTGCACCCCTGGTTAATTCCTGAAATTTTGCGTAATCATAAGACCGTACCTGCCGCCATCCAGGACTCCAATTCCTAAACGTCCAAAAGATTTATGAAGAATATTTGCTCTGTGACCGGGCGAATTCATCAGCCCCTCGTGACAGATTTTGAGGGTGGGACCCAGTGCAAGGTTTTCTCCCGCGGCCAGGAAGGAAACCCGGGCAGTTTTGATTCTATCGACAAGTGTTTTTCCTTCGGGAGTTATATGTGAAAAATAACCTCGTGCAAACATATCACGCGAGTGTGCTGTAGCAACCTCGGCTAATTCCGGATCAGGTTTAAGGGGTGAAAGCCCAAGCCGGAAACGTTCCTGATTCACCATGTCAAGCATATCAGCCTCCAGATCAGTTCTTCTCCTGGGATTCTTAAGGCTATAATTGAGCTCTACAGATTCTTTAGACTCTGGCTCAACCGTCATCTTGCTGACTGATCGCTGGATCGCTTCATCGAAAATGGGAGTAAGTTTCGAATCGAGCCATTCAACCTGATATGCAAGTTTGTTGGCGATCTTACTGTTTCTTGTGTTCTCCGAAAGCCCGTCTGAGAGAGGCAGGGCAAGTAGGAGAGCAGCCAAAATGGTGACATTGATGGTCCCATTCACAGCGCCGGGAATAATGCCCAGGAATTGGTTCGCCGTATGGCGATGCGCTTCTTCCGGAGTCGCCGTCAACAGACTTCTGGAGATCATTGAAAGAATGATGCGTGCCAATACGATTACCGCAATAAATGCAACAGGAAAGGTCCATATTCCCAGGGAAGGAATGTGCTTTTCAAAAGCCGACGCCACATAACGATAAAAATAGAAGCCGGCAAGAATGCTCCCAACCCAGGTTACAAGATCAATCGTTCCAAGAATAAACCCCTTCCTCCATCCGTTCCATAACGACAGAACGACAATAAGTATGAGAAGTAAATCAATCCAATTCATATATCTATCATGACGTGTTATCGATACAAAAAATATGCTATGGGTTGGTTTTAGAAAACTTCCTGTTTCCCAACTTCCTCTGCGCACCTTTGTGCTTAAAAAACTTTTGAGTAGTTATGCTGCAAAAATCGCGGGAGTATTTAACCACAGAGGTAGCCGGAGGACTCTGGCAGAGGTGGACAGAGAATTAATTCACGGGTTAGAAAATTTCTATTATTAAACACTTTCTTCTGTAATCGGTCGTTTTAATTCTGGCGATTGTCCGGTTGCCATACATCCTAAGTAAATTCCCTATGAAGAACTACGTCCTTGTGTATATCCTGATTGCAGTTTGCTTTTTACATTGCACACACCCTGTCCAAAAAGAGATTGTTACTTCAAAAACACCTGAGCTTTCTGCAGAAAAAAAGGTGGTCAAAATTAAAAGGTCGACTGCAAGGCCCCGGGAGATACTTGAGCGCCCCCAGGTGCCCATCCTATGCTACCATCGCTTGCGCGATTACCGCTCAACGGATGGAGCAAGTGCTAAAACTTATATTGTTCCTCGCGCCGTGTACAAGAGGCAAATAAAAATGCTGGCAGATAGTGGATATCATACAATCACTCCCGACGAATACTTTGCATACCTCACTTCCGGGACAGAATTGCCGGAAAAGCCTGTGATGATTTCTTTTGATGATACCAGCGAAGAACAATTCACCGTGGGTGCCGCTGAATTGGATACATACGGCTTCAAAGGCGTCTTCTTCGTGATGACCATTTCCATTGGAAGGCCCGGCTATATGAGTACAGAGCAACTAAAAGAGTTGTCCGATAAGGGTCATGTCATCGCTTCTCATACCACTGACCATCATAACGTGAAAAAGTATAGTGGCGAGGACTGGGATTTCCAACTTGTAAAACCGAAGGATAAATTAGAATCAATTACCGGAAAGCCGGTAGAATATTTTGCTTACCCATTTGGAGAATGGAATGAAGCGGCTATCCCTGAATTAAAAAAGCGCAATTATAAAGCAGCTTTCCAGTTGTCTTCCAACAAACGTGACACGATTGAACCACTCTATGCAATTCGCCGTATGATCATTCCAGGTACCTGGGATGGTACCACGATGGACAAGTGGATGAAAGCTAATTTCTAAGATTCAAAATAAATCAGTTGCCGTCAACTGTCAATAGTCGACTGATTTAAAAATGCTTCACCGCTGAGCGTCTCCGACTATCCCACCGGCACAACGGCTTTCCAATTCTGCTTCGGCATTCTCTTGTGGATGTTTTCCACAGCTTTCATAAAATCACCCACTTCTTCACATGCATATCGTCCGTACGCATCGATCAGAGTTCCCTTTCGTCCATCTGTTGTTTCAATTGCATATAGTATTGCCATGTCATCCGGATCGGAAGGCCCCTCAAATCGATAATAATTAACGACAGTTATATCTTCCGGAAAATAGATTCGATTATTTTCCAGGCAATATATATGTGTTCCCTTTGCCTGATATTGGTCCCTGAAGCCTCTTTCCTGAACCTTTGCAAGGCAGGAAGTAATATCTGACATGTACGTTTGCTTATCATTCGCTTTTGGCATCATAGTCATGTATTTGTCAATTATATTAGCATCCGCCGCTCTTGGTCGATGGTCAACTGTCATGTCTCTCATCTGTATCCGCGAAACAGGTTAGCAAATCAGCCGATTACGGTACAAGCACATTAGCATACCAGTACGTCAGCATATTAGCACATCAACACATTAGCAAATCAGCACACGCCCTATGTGTTAATCACCGAGCCACCGTTCGGGTGCAACACCTGGCCGGTAAAAAACACACCGTCATTAGAAGCAAGGAACACGTACGATGGTGCAATCTCGACAGGCTGAGCCGTACGGCCAATCGGTGTATTCTTCCCAAATTCTGCAACTTTCTTTTCGTCAAATGATGCCGGTATTAACGGAGTCCAAACAGGACCTGGAGCCACTGCGTTTACGCGGATGCCCTTTTTCACCAACGATCCGGAGAGTGCCCGGGTAAATGAAACAATAGCCCCTTTGGTCGAAGAATAATCCATTAATTCTTCGTTTCCTCTATAAGCGGTCACTGATGCTGTATTAATAATACTGCTGCCTTCCCTGAGATGTGGAACTGCAAACTTTGTCAAATAAAATTGGGAAAAAATATTAACCCTGAAAGTGTATTCCAATTGTTCCGCGGATATGTCTTCGATATTATGCTGCACGTACTGAACAGCCGCATTGTTAACCAGGATGTCTATTTTTCCAAATTTTTCAAGCGTCTTCTCAACGACTTTTTTGCAATTTTCTTCGCTTGAAATATCTGTCGCAATCAATAGGGCCTCCTTTCTATATTTGCGGATATCATTCGCAGTTTGTTCTGCATCCTGGTTTTCGTCGAGATAAACAACCGCTACATCAGCTCCTTCCTTTGCATAGGCGATTGCTACAGCTCTCCCAATTCCACTATCACCACCGGTTATAATCGCCACCTTTCCATTTAATCGCCCATATCCCGGCTCATCATTGTCGTATATTGGACGGGGATTCATTTCATTTTCAATACCCGGTTGTTGATCCTGGTGTTGGGGAGGAACTTCTTTAGGCATAGCCTGAGTATTCATTTCCATACCAGTTTTTTTTTAAAGTAATTTGTTTCGTGCTCATCGCACCGCATCGTCTTCGTCTCCAGTTTCTGCGTCATCCCAGTCTATCGCATCCAATTCATCATCTGTGAGATCTTTTTCTTCCATATCCTCTTCATCTAATACTGGTTCGCCAGTTTCTTCATCCTGTAAATCTCCGGAGGTATTCTCAATATCATCCTGTTCCTCATTAAATCCTGACCTGAGATTTTCATCCTGGCTCTGCCGTGGATTAATCAGTATTCATATTTCGTGGTTGCATGTGATTTTGTGTTAGACGTAATCAATTACAAGTATTACGCCAGCTAGATCAGGGATATCAGCCATGGAACAAGTGTTGCATGATCTCTACAGATGCGAAGGAACGTTCAAGTACGAAGTATAAGTTGGTGTAAGATATCGATGTCTATGTGACCCTAAGCTAGTCAAACATGAAATGAGGATGAGTCATATTTGCTTTCGATTCTGATGTCATACCTCGTACATCCCACATCTTACATCGTACATATTTCGTACTTATCTTTAATCGGTAACCGCAATCCATGAGCACAACCCAGAGACCCATTTTTTTAGTTGATGATGACCCGGATGACAGGATGATTTTCAAAATGATCTTCAGTGAATACAAAGTCACGAGAGAATTGATCGAAATGCAAGATGGAATCGAGCTGATGGAATATCTTGATACCTGTTATCGCGACCAGTTACCATCCTTGATTTTTCTTGACAGGCATATGCCAAAAATGGACGGATTACAGGTACTGCAATTGCTAAAAGCAAACTTTGTTTATCGACATATACCGGTGGTCGTTTTTTCAAATTCAAGAGCGTCGCTCGACAAAACCGAGGCTTACAGGATGGGAGCAAATTTTTTTATTACCAAACCTGCGCATATAAATGACCTTCGCAAAGTCATCGAGGATTTGCTGAAAATTTATATGATTCTTTAAGTCACGGAACCGCACTCAACAATTGCTAGTCGTGAGAGAAAAATTAACCGAAGTCAAGAATCTCCCAGAAGAGTTCCGGAAACAATTAACCGAAATCAAGAATTTGTTGTCGTATGAGGCATCTCATCATATATTCACATTTTTTCGTTATTTATGCACAGTACATCGTGTTCATCTTATAAAAACCCAAGCCTTGAAATCCATGAACAACAACTCTACAAAAACCCTGGACCTTCGCTTGTCAGCACTTTTCATTCAGGAATGCCGCAAATTCATCTCAGCACTCAACAGTGACTGTTCCATGGAGAAACTTGCTGAACTAAGACAAAAGCTTATTAAACTCCGCACTCAGCAATTTCAAGGGGATAACGGCACTACGATGGTTCCGTAGCGCTCCTTCACTTATAATTTATCAAAAAAATCTGCCATCTTGTTTCTCGCTGCAGGATCAGGTAAAGAGCCATAAAGAGCGCCGATATTTTCGTGCATGTGGGACTGCTTTGATGTAGCTGGAATTGCACAGGTTACTGCGGGATGAGAAATGATATATTTCAAGAAGAACTGGGCCCAGTTCCGAATGTCGTAATCCTTCGTCCAGGATGGCAGCGTTTTGCCATTTATTCTCCTAAACAGATCACCACCATCAAAGGGACGATTATTGATCACTGCAATTCCAGTATCGGCACAAAATGGCAATAACTTTTTTTCTGCATCGCGAACTGCCATATTATAATTGAATTGAACAAAATCAGGTTTCTCATTCTTTATTAATTGCATTAGCTCCGGGTACGCATTGACAAGATAATGTGTTATTCCAATGTAACGTATTTTACCCTCTGCCTTCCATTTGCGAAGCGTCTTCAAATGAATTTCTGCATCGACAAGGTTGTGAACCT
Organism: Flavitalea sp.; assembly: GCA_036742645.1. Taxonomy (GTDB): domain Bacteria; phylum Bacteroidota; class Bacteroidia; order Chitinophagales; family Chitinophagaceae; genus Flavitalea. The sequence goes on along the minus strand of DAINQQ010000045.1, from coordinate 8,039 downwards.
GCATAAGATCCATCCTGGCCGTCTGCATTTTTTGAAAGGATTGTTGCATCTGCGAGATTCCGTTGGCCTCGCCATTTGTCCAGACCTTCGTGGCCAAAAAAATTTTTTTGAACTTCAAATCCGTTATCAAATCACCGACAACTTTTTCGGACGATCCATACATTGGTGAGGAATCAATCAATTTTCCGCCGTTTTCCCAAAAAATCCGCAGTACTTCTTTCAACTCCTTCCTCTTGCTTTCCGAATTTCCGGCATCGAACGTTAACCATGTACCCATTCCAATCGCGGGTATTTTTTCTCCGGAGGAGGGAATGGTTCTAAGAACCGGATGTTTTGTTTGCATGTTCTGATTATTGCCTGCTATTTTTGTATTGCCCGTAAATGGTTTCAACAATACTGAACCGGTCAGACCCGTGCCCCATCGGAGGAAAACTTTTCTTGAGATGTTTCTTGCCATAAGAATTTAATTACCTGCAGAATTAGTAGATGGATGAAGAGCTTAGTCTATCAACGATTATGTCTGAACCTTGATATAGATGATTAAAGGATTAAAGGATTCGTAATTAAATCAGGACAATTCTTCATTCAAGTAAATCAAGGTTCGGCCATCACTTACTTGTTCACTAAAGCATCATACAAAACTTCAACCGTATGTAAAGCCTTCTTTCCTGTACCATCCTTGATCTGGTGACGGCAACTTGTACCCGGAGCAGCAATGATGGTATGCTCATCGAGGCTTCGCACCGTGGGAAATAATACCAGTTCGCCAATCTGCATCGACAAATCGTAATGCTCCTTCTCATATCCGAAAGAACCAGCCATGCCACAGCAACCTGAAGGAATCACTTCAACTCTGTAGTTCTCTGGCAGGGTAAGCATTTTAACGGATGGTAAGACTGAAGACAATGCTTTTTGTTGACAGTGACCATGAAGTTTGATCAGCCTTTTTTCTTTGGTAAATGCGTTTTTATCGATGTTGCCTTTTTGGATTTCTATGGCTAGAAATTCATCGATCAGGTAAACGTTTGTCGCCAATATTTTTGCTGCTTCAAATTGATCATCGGTTGACAGATCTACGTATTCATCCCGAAAAGTAAGGATTGCGGATGGCTCAATTCCGATTAACGGAGTTTCTGCATTAATTAGAGGGCTTAACAACGCAATGTTTTTGTTAGCAATTTTTTTTGCTTCACGCACCAATCCTTTCGATAACCAGGCACGGCCACTTTCAATGTGATTAGGAATGATTACTTCATATCCCAGCCTTTCCAATAAAAGGATTGTCTTGATCCCTATCTCTGTGTCATTGTAATTCGTGAACTCGTCACAGAACAGGTAAACCTTTTTGTCTGTCTTGCCATTATTCGATTTTTTACGTTTATACCAACGTTGTAATGTGGTCTTATATAACGTAGGCATTGAGCGGTCAGGGGCAAAACCGGAAATTCTTTTCACAAGCCTGCTGAGCCCTCGCGATGTCATCAAAAAATTATATAGTCCAGGGACGATCGCACCAAGACGCGAGGAAGAACTATAATTCGCAATTAGCCTTGAACGGAAGGGGACACCGTTCGCGTCGTAATAGTGCTGCAGGAATTCCGCTTTTAATTTTGCGACATCGACATTAGAAGGGCATTCTGACTTACAGCCTTTGCAACTCAGGCAAAGATCCATCACGTGAAGAATTTCTTCGTGATCAAAGCGGTTAACCTTTTCGGAATTTGTTAAAAACTCCCGCAATATATTTGCTCTCGCCCTTGTGGTGTCTTTCTCGTTTCGTGTGGCCATGAATGAAGGACACATTGTTCCTCCTGATAGTTGCGTTTTACGACAGTCTCCTGATCCATTACACTGTTCTGCGTGTTGTAGTATATCCTGGTCATAAAAACGGAAAACTGTATTAAAAGATGGAGTCTTTTGACCAGGTATATACCGGAGCATGGTATTCATGGAAGGTGTATCCACAATCTTATTAGGATTGAAAATATTTTCCGGGTCCCATGTCCGTTTGATCTGCTGAAGCAACTTATAGTTTTTGTCGCCAACCATTTGGCGGATGAATTCGCCGCGCAATCTTCCATCGCCGTGCTCACCGCTCAGGGATCCATTGTACTTTTTGACAAGGGTGGCGATTTCCTCAGCGATCGTTCGAAACAAGCGGTTGCCTTCTTCCGTTTTTAGATTTATTATTGGACGTAGATGTATTTCGCCAGATCCCGCATGTGCATAATGAACAGAGTAAAGGCCGCGTTTTTTTAAAATTTCATTAAAGTCGCGAATATATGCCGGCAAGTCCTGCACATCTACAGCAGTGTCCTCAATAACAGGTACGGCTTTGCTGTCACCGGGCAAGTTACTGAGAAGGCCAAGTCCTGCTTTACGCAGTGTCCAGATCCTTTTCGTGTCTTCACCTGACAATAACGGAAAATGGTACCCTAAGTTTTCAGTGCGCATATCAGCTTCCACCTTTTTTGCGATATCAATAATTTCCTCCTTATTACTTCTCGAAAATTCGATAACCAGGATTGCTCCCGGATCGCCTTGTACAAAAAATCGGTTTTTGCTTTGCTCGATGTTGTCTTTTGTACACTCGAGAATATAGTGATCAATTAATTCGCTGGCACTCGGATTATATCTCAGTGCTATCAGGTTTGCCCTTAAAGCTTCATCAATGGTATTAAAATGGATACACAACAAACCTGTTTCCCCTGGTGGAAGAGGAACAAGGTTTAATTTGATCTCGGTGATGAAAGCAAGGGTTCCCTCAGATCCTGCAATCAGCTGGCAAAAATTAAACTCCGGAGCTCCGGCTGTAAAAGGGGCCGATTCCAACAAGATGTCAATGGCATATCCGGTATTCCTTCTTTCCACAGTCTTCTTTGGAAATTCATTTCTAATTTCAACCTGGTTGTCATAATTGCTTAACAACCCGCGAAGGGTCTTGTAAATATTAGCTTCCAGGCTTGTTCCTTCGCATCTATTATGAAAGTCGTCGAGTCCGACAGTTTTGAAAACGGCTTCAGACCCATCGCTTAATAATGTTTTCACTTCGAGCAAATGTTCTCTCGTACTTTTATAGACAATGGAATTCGAGCCACAGGAATTGTTGCCAACCATTCCACCCATCATGGCCCTGTTTGCGGTGGAAGTTTCGGGGCCAAAGAATAGCCCGTGTGGCTTAAGAAATATATTCAATTCATCCCTGATGACCCCGGGCTGAACCCGCACCCATTTTTCTTCCGCGTTCAATTCGAGTATCCTGGTAAAGTATTTCGAAACATCTACTATTATTCCATTACCTACCACCTGGCCAGCCAGTGAAGTACCGGCTGTTCGGGGAATGAGAGATGTTTTTTCGACCTGGGCAAATGCGATTAATTTTTTTATGTCATCAACCGACCTCGGAATCGCTACGGCAAGGGGCATTTCACGGTATGCGGAGGCATCGGTCGCATATAAAATACGCATGGTCCGGTCATAATACAATTCACCCGTTAACTCAGTTGACAGCTGCTTGAGCCTGGAATTCATTCAATGTGATGTATTGATCAGGCGCAAAAATACTAACTGGCGGGCAAGATCAATTCACATAGTTGCAACGTTTTGCCTCTCGCAATAATCAAGACCATAGTTTTGATCAGATAACTTATTCCATGTAAATTGAACGACCACGGGTAATGGACAGATAGTTTGGGACATGAATTAGCACGAACTTCGAAATTATGATGGGGCATAAAATAATAAAACTGAAATGTCATACAAACTTTTAGTCATTCTTTTCATTTTTTTGGACTGTAGCACACAAGCGCAAAATCCTTCCGACTCAGGCTTTTCACGTCAGATTCTTGATAGTACAATTACTTTTTATACGAAGAACTTGGGCGGAGACCTGTTGTTATACAATGGACGCGAATACACGGGAAATTATTCCCGCACTATTGGTCATCCATTCTATGCATCGGATCGTCCCCAGAAAGGGTCAATAGTGTATGACCGGATCCATTACCCGCATTCCGCCATCTCGTATGACCTTACAAACGATGAAATATTCATTAAGACTCCCCAGGATGTTTCTGTGAAGCTGGTAAAAGAAAAAATAGATCGTTTTTCACTGGAAGGTCATGTGTTTGTACGGATAAGCCCGCGGTACGATAAACGTGACCCGGCAAGCGAAGGATTTTATGAAGTTTTGTTTGATGACTCGATAACCGTGCTGGCCAAACGGAAAAAACAACTGGAACCAACGTTTAACCTGGAAGATCCTTACAGGTTCGTTCAATACGACCGATATTTTATCAGGATAGATGATGTGTTGCGCGAGGTGCAAAATGAAGGTTCTTTGTTTTCATTATTTCCAGGCCATCAAAAGGAAATCAGGAGATATGTTCGTAACAAAGGAGTGAGCTTTAAAAAGGACCGGGGAAACTTTATTGTTCAAGTGGCGCAATACTATGGTCAAATAAAAAAATAATGATGCCGCAATTTGGCGTTTGTTTATTGTTATGTTGTTTTTTGGTGAATGGCTTGAACACGGCAAAAGGGCAAAACAACAAGAGCGTAAGCGGGGATTTTCCTGATGTTTCGTTTAGCGAATTTGTCAGAAAAGTAGAGGCTTCCACTCCTTACCGGTTTTATTATCAGGTCTCAGATCTCGACGCTACCCGGGTACAGTTAAAGGTATCACAGACTTCATTGGAAACTGTACTACAAAAGATTTTTCACAATACTAACTTTCACTTTTCCATTGATTCCCTTGACCATGTATTTGTTGTGAAGTTGGGAGCCATTCAAACGGATCTGCCGCCTGGCTTCTTTAACCGGCAGAAAATAACCGATACCCTTAAGGAAGTGGCTGATGAATTGTTTGATGAACCTGTTAAAAAGGAAAAGCTCCAATCATCGATTGAGAATAAACTATTTGAAATAGGCATTAAGACAGGCGGTCTCGCGAAAGGGAATTCCACTCTAACCGGCTACATACGGGATGCAAAAAATGGGGAGGTTCTCAGCGGTGTAGCCGTATATATCGATACTCCCTCTGTTGCCACATTAACGAATCAATTCGGGTATTATCTCCTGACACTACCGCGAGGAAGGCATACACTCTGGATTTCTGGCGGCGGTATGAAAAAAGTGAGACGCCAAATCGTTGTATATAATGACGGAAAGTTAAATGTGGACATGGAAAATGAAGTCGTCAGTTTAAAAACCGTTATTGTGGTGTCCGAGCGACGATCTAATGTGATGAGTGCTCAAATGGGAATGGACAGGCTGAGTATCAAAACAATCAGGCAGGTACCGGTTTTGATGGGTGAGGCAGATGTATTAAGAGTGGTGCTTACATTGCCCGGAGTGACAACCGCAGGCGAAGCCAGCAACGGCTTCAATGTTCGTGGTGGATCAGTTGATCAGAATCTAATACTTTTCAATGACGCCACAATCTATAATCCATCACATCTTTTTGGATTATTTTCTGCGTTCAATCCTGATGTGATCAAAACTGTAGAACTGTACAAGAGCACGATACCAGAGAAGTACGGCGGGCGATTGTCATCGGTATTGGATGTGACAACGCGTGATGGCAACAATAAGAAATTTGCTGCGACCGGCGGCATCGGCCCTCTCACAAGTAAACTAACGATCGAAGGACCCATCATTAAAGAAAAGACTTCTTTCATCGTTGGAGGCCGGACAACTTATTCGAACTGGATAATGAAAAAAATACCCGATGATTTTTTTAAAAATAGCCAGGCTTCCTTTTATGATTTTAACTTGCATGTCAGCCATTCTTTAAACCCAAAGAATAATTTATATCTGACCGGCTACACAAGTCATGATAAGTTTAATTTGAACAGTGACACTTCGTATAAGTATACGAACACTAACCTCAATATAAAATGGAAGCACAATTTCAATGATAAGTTTGTGGGTGTTTTTACAACGGGGTTAGATTATTACAAATACGATGTCTCAGCCAAACAGAACCCGGTAACTGCATACCGGCTAGCCTTTGATATAAAGCAGTATCATTTCAGGAGCGACTTCAATTATCAACTTAATCAGGACCACGCGTTAAATTTCGGCTTCAACAGTATCTACTATGAGTTACAGCCAGGCTCTTATCGGCCATTGCACCAGCAATCGCTTGTAATTGCCGATAGAGTTCAGGCAGAGCAGGCTTTGGAAAGTGCAGTTTATCTGGGGGATAAATATACTATCAGTCCTAAGCTTTCGCTCAATGTTGGTATCAGGTACTCGTTCTTTAATTATCTGGGCCCGCGTAAAGTTTACAGTTATGTTAACGGGCTACCGAGAAATGACAATAATATACTGGACACGCTTGTTTATTCATCCGGAAAGGCAATAAAAAATTATCATGGGCCTGAGTATCGCCTTTCCGCGCGGTACTCTTTAACAGACCAGGCGTCAATAAAGCTTAGTTATAACAGCCTCTTACAATATATTCATATGCTTTCAAACACTACTTCCATTTCGCCTACAGATATCTGGAAGTTGAGTGATCAGGTGATTAAGCCTCAAAGGGGGTCTCAGTTTTCACTTGGTTACTACCGGAATTTCTCATCGAATAACATTGAAACATCCGTTGAAGTGTATTATAAGAACATGAAAAATTTTCTTGACTACAAGAGCAATGCAGTATTGATTATGAATCAACACATCGAAACCGATGTAGTCAATACAAGGGGAAAAGCCTATGGAGCAGAATTGATGATAAAAAAATTATCGGGTAAGCTGAATGGATGGATCAGTTACACTTACTCAAGAACATTTTTGAAAATGGATGATTCGCTCGCTGGTGAATCGATTAATGAAGGCAAATATTATCCGGCGAGCTTTGATAAACCACATAATCTAAACTTTATTGGTAATTACCGATTTTCTCACAGATGGAGTACGTCCGTAAACGTAATATACAATACCGGGCGGCCCATCACATTACCAATAGCCGTATACAACGTAAGTGGATCACAGCGGCTATTGTACTCCGATAGGAATCAATACCGTATACCTGATTATTTCAGGATTGATCTCTCATTTAATCTTGAAGGCAATCATAGAATCAAACAACTTGCTCACAACTCATGGTCGTTTGGTGTATACAACCTCACAGGTCGTGACAATGTGTACTCAGTCTATTTTGTGGAAGAGAATGGCTCAATCAAAGGGTACAAGCTCTCAATCTTCAGTACCCTGATTCCTTTTGTAACATATAAATTCAATTTTTGACAATCGTATGAAGGATACAGGTAAATACTGGTTTATTTTTTTGTTCATTGTATGGCTAACCGCCTGCAGAAAGCCATACGAACCGTCTGTTATAAAAGCCAATAATAAGTTTTTAGTTTTTGAAGGAGTCATCAATACAGCGCCAAATGCAGCGACAACAATTACATTGAGCAGGACACGCAATTTATACGATAGCCTTCCATTTGATCCCGAGCGCTCTGCAAGGGTAACTATTGAAACAGAAGGGGGACCAACATACAATATGCAGGATAAGGGTGAGGGTCTATATACTTCCGCAAATTTAAATCTCAATGCTTCCGGCAGATACAGGTTAAAAATTACTACCGCTGACGGCAACCAATATTTATCCGATTTTGTGACAGCAAAGCAAACACCACCGATAGACAGCATAAGTTGGGAACAGGATATTGACGGCGTTGACATTTTTGTGAATGCCCATGATCCTCATAATAATACCAGGTACTATCGCTGGCAGTATGTAGAAACATGGGAATATCATTCATTCTATGAATCATTTCTCGGGTTCAAAAATGGCGCCGTTTACTTTTTAGATTCTACGGAATATAAAGGCAAATGTTGGAGCAATACTTCTTCAACGGAGGTATTCATTGCCAGCTCAACCAAATTGACCGACGATGTAGTAAACCAGGTTGCCCTCACCTTTATTCCGAGGCATAGTGAAAGGATTCTTGTGAAATACAGTATTCTCGTGAAGCAGTATGCGCTGTCAAAAGAAGCTTTTGAACACTGGCAAATCATGGAAAAAAACA
>DAINQQ010000044.1:20921-30694 GCA_036742645.1 Flavitalea sp. | reverse complement strand
CTGTTAATTCTGTCTCATGTTCAAACCAGCCGATTTGTTCGACTTAGCGCAAACCGAACATGTTGCGATTTTTCGCGACTGCGAAAATGCCTGGGACGCTTTGAAGATTTTGAAGAATTATATTTCGACGAATAGAATCGTGAATTAAGAACGGCTGTTGCCTGACATAGCTAATATGTTCCCAATAAGCCTGGATGGCTGATGGATCGGAACTTTTTTCATTAATAGATATCATCCCTGAACGTGGTGTAAGGAACCCCAGAAATAAATTTAAAATGGTCGTCTTGCCACTCCCGGAGCATCCGGAGATTCCGACAAAATCGCCGGGTTGTATAGTAATATTAATATCGTGGAGAAGACTTGCTCCATTATATTGAAAGCTTATTTTTTTGAGAGAAATAGATTGGATTTCGTTAAGAGACAAGCCTTCTGTCTTCCGCTCACGTTTTCTAATAATCGCCGGTTGCAGGTCTTGTATCGTGTATGCATAGTTATTGATCTGACCACTGGTATTCAATATTTTTACTATCCCCGGGATGATTTTATAAGCGGCCGCAATAAAAGCGCCTACAGTTACGATCGCTGACCCGTCTGATGCACCTGTCCAATTATTGATAGCTATAAGAAAGAATAATCCGAGCAAGGCAAAAATTTCAATCATGCGGCTTGGGATGCCCTGGATGATTAGCAAATCTGAAACATATTTATTAAAATCCTGTTGGTGACGGATATAACGGCTCAGAAAGAAGTCGTTCTTATTGTAAATGTTACTCTCGACAAATCCGCTTAGTGCTTCACGGAGATGTTGCCATGATTTTTCGATACTGATCTGTGAATGCTTTTTTAAGGATCTTAGCCTTGCTTTTATCACATAAAAAACTGCAACAACAGGAGGTAACAAAAGGAGAAACAAGAACAGAAATATTTTTGCATTGAATGCTATCATTATGCCAATGGTTAATAGAATGAGTACACATTGGGTAATGATCTGTTGAATACCACCGAGAATGTGCTGCGCGAAGTCTATCGGCTGGTAGCTTATCTTCCGGATATGAACCGCTGAATCCACATTCACATATTCTTCGTATCTGCCTTCAAGATATTCTATCAGCTTGTCACGTGAAAGCCTCGTTGCAACGTTACAGATAAACCGGCTTTGAGCACGGTGTATTACAAAGCCAACCAGGTTTTTTATGCTGAAAAGGAGAAAGAATATCGTAATCAGAAGGAGCGAGTTGTTATCGAATAACCATTCAGGAAGGAAACTATAGGAAGAAGTTGAGCCAGTCTGAGTATAAAAATGAATTACGAAGATCAGAAACGCCAAAAAGACGATATCGAGCACACTGATCAATACATCTAATATTATCAATGCGCTAAATTTACGCCGCTCGTCTCCGCTCAAAATCGCACGGATGTTATTTAGGAAGTGATTCAAGAGCATTTAAGGGGTATTTGATAATCGAACGGTGTAGAAAGTGGGGTTAAAATTAAAATTAATTATCTAAATTTTTTGCGATTCAACAACTAGTACGTTTTATTTTCTGTAGAGTTGCTTGATTCACAACGTGAAGTTCGATGAATTGCCAGTTATATGAGGAATTTGTTCAACAGACGATCAAAAATAATTCTTTGCCGAGGGTTGAACTGGCTTTAAAATGTATCTTTCGCCCTTTGGCGAGAAATTCGCTTTATTAATGATGAAAATTAATGATGAAAAATGTGTTTATGAAAAGCTCGATTAATCTGCACCCCGAGTATGACCAATTAAATAGCTTATACAAGCTTGAGGAAAAAGCTAACAAATTTTATCTTCCTTCAAAAAGTTTGCAGCTACTTGAAAAATATTACGACAGTTTTGTACCAACAAGCAAGCAACAAGCGCCTTCCATTATTTCATGGTATAACAGTTTATCAAGGTCTGAGCAGGCAGACATTTTGGTGGTCTCGAAACCCCAATAAATTTTTGTCCTGTCCGTCATTCCATAACTGTAGAATCTCATCCTCATTTGGTTCCAGACCTATAACTTTTCTACAAAAATTCGGGTCAAAAACACAGGTCTTCTGCGGTACGTATTTTTTTATGGCTATGCAAAATACCCAGACATGCGAAATAACAATCAAAACCGTAGAAACCTAGGCCGAAATCAACCTCGGGGCAGTTCATCGACCCGAAAAATACAGACCAAAGACTCATCACAACGAAATGCGAGTGCAGCACCGAGAGCTACCTCTGCATCAACGATTACCGAAGAGGCAATTGATGTGTTGAGTTTCATGGGATTCAAACTTTAAAAGTTATTATATGGACAAGAAGCAAAAAAAAGATTCGGAAAATAGAAATATAAAATCCGAACAAGAAAAAGACCGCCGGGCCCAACCGGATAAGAAAGGTCAAAAGCAAAACCAGCAGCTGACAAAAGAAGACTTGCCCGACAGCACTAATGAATCGCGAGGAAATATGGGTAGTGGACAAAGGCAGGATTCCAACTAAAAGTTTAACAAGTGTGCATTGAGGCTTGATGAGCCCACCTGCCTGCTGCGCCTACCCATAGCTACGGCGAAGCAAGGCCCGGCAGGCAGGTGTGATGATTACCAAATTGACAATCTGTTTTTCGGCCATTCTGAATTAATTCTGGATTTGTAAAAAGTTTCATGCCCGCCCGCTTTATTTAAGCGGGCTTTTTTGTACCTGCGTAATCGGAGGACGTTGAAGCTGCGTTGATCCCGCATTATCATCCTCGGTAATAGCTGTATCGATGTACTCAATTGTTCAAATTTAGGATCACTGCGTTCTTTGTGGCTTCGTGGCCTCCCATTCTTGACCGCCAGGGAAAGTCATAAAGGCACGAAGACATAAGAACGAACTCCATTTCGAACGGCTTTTGAAACCATTAAGACCTTTGTTTATTTTTGATTCCATCAACAAGCTTTTATGTGGGAAACTCTTATAGAGAATCTTTCGAGATTCATTGTTCTTTCAACGGATGAAATAGCAATCATTCAATCATTGTTTACTGAAAAGAAATTCAGAAAACGTCAATACATCCTGCAGGAAGCGGATGTCTCACGTTCGGAGACATATATAGTTACCGGCCTTACAAGAACGTACGAAGTTGACGATAAAGGAATAGAACATATTATGCAATTTGGACCAGAGGATTGGTGGGTGGGTGACTTGTTTAGTTTTCTCACAGAAACACCTACGCGGTTTAATGTCGATTGCCTGGAAGATACCCAGGTTCTTCAAATTTCCAAACCTAATCTTGAGCTGCTCTATCAAAAGGTTCCGGCAACTGAGCGATATTTTCGGATCATCATTCAAAATGCATACATAGCTTCCATCAATAGAATATCTTCCAGTCTTAGAAAAACTGCCCCGCAGCGTTACCAGGAATTCATTGAGCGTTACCCTCACATAGAACAGCGGGTGCCAAATCACCAGATTGCATCGTACCTGGGAATAACTCCTCAAAGTCTAAGCCGCATTCGCCGCAAAACAGGCATCTAGTCTTTACAGAACTGAATTTCAACACCGTTAATATTTAGTCACCACCCACTCCTGACTCTCGCCTCCCGAGTTCCTCAGGTTAACCTATGTTAATGTTTTTATTTAACCCAGGTGGTTGTTTCAGTGTCCGGTGTCGCTGGATATTTGTGTTTGTAATTCAGGCACGAATTGGACTAATTACAACTACAAAAATCCTGTGGAAGGGTTCGTGGCAACAAAAACAAATAAAAATGAAACGCACAGAAATTGAAAATTCATTGATAGACCTGAACAGTCTTATTCTGGAAGGCCGTATAATGGAGGCATTTGAAAAGTATTATCATCCCGATGTAACGATGCAGGAAAACGAAGAACTCCCGGTTACTTCAAAAGAAGAAAATCGAAAACGGGAATTGGAATTCATGGATAATGTTACAGATTTCAGAAAGGCAGAAGTAAAGGGTGTAGGTATTGGCGATGAAATTTCCTTCGTCATCTGGTATTACGATTATACACATAAAGAGTGGGGCGTTAGGAATTATTCCCAGGTTTCGATACAACAGTGGAAAGATGGAAAGATAATTAGAGAACAATTTATTTATCCGAGCTAGCTATGAAAAAAATAATATTCAATACAGGTTCGGGCTTAGCTCCCTTGCCTATCCGATTGTTACTGGCAATCGTATTATTTCCCCACGGAGCTCAGAAACTCGTTGGCTGGTTTAATGGCTATGGCTTTGGTGGAACGATGAAATTCTTTACAGAAACCGTTGGCCTGCCATGGATCATTGGTTTCCTGGTGATCATCATCGAGTTCTTTGGACCACTTGCCCTGGTTATTGGTTTCGCAACAAGACTATGGAGTGTAGCTATACTGGTAGTGATGACCGGAATCATTTTTACTACGTTCACAGATTATTTCTTCATGAATTGGTTTGGTAATCAAAAAGCCGAGGGCTTCGAATTCTTTCTGTTGGTAATCGGAATGTCTCTGTCACTAGTCATTTATGGAGCGGGAAGGTTGTCTGTTGATAAGGCAATTTCAAAAACGAAGTAAGACGTGCCAGTTCGGAGGTCTAAACCAGAAGTCAGAAGAAGTAAGAAAAGCCAATCAAGAATACGAAGTCAGGGGCATCCCTATTTGCCGCTGAGAAATTTGCCAACTTCCCGCTCATCATCACACCTGTCTGCCGGCCTTGCTTTGCCGTAGCTACGCGAAGGCACAGCAGGCAGGTCGGCTCATCTGACATCCTATACATTCCAGATATTTACAAGCGGCAAAACCATCCATATCATAACCTGTATCTTTGGCCGCTTGCAAAATGCCAGAGTATACCACACTTCCAGAAGATCAGTTGATCCACTGCCTGCGATCAGGTGATGAACAGGCATTCACTGAAATCTATAACCGGTATTGGGAGAAATTGCTCGCGATCGGTTATTATCATACGCACAATAAGCAAGCAGCTGAGGATATTGTACACGAGGTAATGATCAGTCTTTGGACAAGAAAGGCCGATGTTGAAATTCAGTCGCTGCAAGCGTACCTGGGAACCGCTGTCAAGTTTGCGGTGTTCAAGGCAATAACGCGCGACAGGAGACGCAGGGATTTAGTATACAAAACCGAAAAGAATCTTTATACTGCTGACATAGAAGATAAGCTTGATGCTCGTTTTCTACAGGAATATCTACACGGCGCTGTTGAAAAACTACCCAAAAAAGCACGCCTGGTTTTCACTTATAGCAGAGAGCAGGAGCTTTCGATATCAGAGATTTCGAAAAAAATGGATCTCTCGCCAAAAGCTGTTGAATATCACATGACAAAGGCCCTGCGTGCTCTCCGAAACATGCTCACTCAAATAAAGTCTCTTTTTATTTAGGGATTTGGCTTGCTGGTGGTACTTAATAGTATGACCGAGCAATATATCGAAGAACTTATCCGAAAATACGCTGAGGGAATTGCCAGTGTTGACGAGACCCAAAAACTAATGGAGTGGTACAGTTCTTCGACTACGAAGGAAGTTCAATGGCCTTCCGTGGAGCTTTCTGAAAAGGAAGTTGTGTCACAGCGGATGCTGACTCGCCTCCAGGAGAAAATCGCACCAAAAACGGGCCGTGTGATTCATTTCCCATGGCAAAAAATTGCAGCTGTCCTATTGGTTTTTTTCGGGGTGGCTACTATCCTGATATTCCTGCTCAAGCCGTCCAGGGCATCGCTTTTCACCGTAGCGAATCCATCGGGAAAAATTCAATTGGTCATGCTGCCTGACAGCAGTAAAGTATGGCTCAATGCATCCACTATCATTCGCTATGCTAAATCTTTTAAAAAAGACCGCCAGCTCAAGTTAGAAGGAGAAGCCTACTTTGAGGTAACTCACGATGCAGATCGACCGTTTGTTATCGAAGCAGGCGATCTGACGACAACGGTTCTCGGAACCTCATTTAATGTTAAGGCGTTCAAAGAAGACGCCAGCACAAAAATTTCAGTGATCAGCGGTAAGGTGAAGGTTGCGAATAATTCGAAAGAGCTTGGCATATTATCTCCCTCTGACGAACTTAAATTTGACAGGCGAAACAAAACCCGAACCATAGAACCTATTGACACCAACAATGTGCTCGCATGGAAAAATGGCAAACTGAAATTCAATGGCGAATCGTTTGCTGAAATAGGGATTGTAATTGAAAGTTGGTATGGTGTACAAATAAAATTTGCCGATGCCTCTGTATCCAGATGCCGTTATTACCTCTCGGTTGACAATACTGTTCCAATAGATACATTCCTTTCAATAGTTTCAAACGTGGCCGATATCAAGTATGTTTTCGATAAAAACAAAACGATGGTTACTATTTCTGGACAAGGTTGCCCGGAAGCTGTATTCTGAATAAATTAAACAAGTCATGATGCAAAAGGTGTTTTCGTCGGTACTCGTTTCAAGTGCTTTTATTTTGTTGTTTTCGTTCACGGCCAGGTCGCAGAGCATAGAGAGTGTGCGAATTGATCTACAGCTAAAAGATGTTTCATTAAAAGAACTCATTCGGCAGATTGAACGTATGACCAGTTTCAAGTTTGTTGCCAAAGCGGAGGACATTGAAAATGAGTTTCATATTAACATCATTGCAAAAAATGAATCGGTTGACGAGGTTTTGAGTAAAATACTCTCACCAAGAAATCTCGAATATAAACAAGTAGGGACCAATATTCTCATAAAAAGAATAACAACAAAACGCGTGACAACTGCGCAAGGCACTCCTGTAGATGTGAGCCAATCAAAGTACTCGGTACATGGTACTGTAAAATCAAGTAGATCGGGTGAAACTGTGATAGGAGCATCTATATCAGTCGCGGGATCCAACATCGGAACAGTCAGTAATGAATACGGATTTTATTCACTGACTCTCGTTCAAGGCGACTACGAAATTATTGTTTCGGCTATTGGAATGGCGCCGAGGCATGTCGATGTAACCCTGGATAAAAACATTCGGATGGATTTTGTAATGGAAGAAGAAACAAAGGATCTCGAAGCGGTAACGGTTACTGCCGCTGCTCCGGGAAGAAGTCTTAGAAATCCGCAGATGAGCATCGAAAGAATCAATGTACAGGAAATAAAAGACATTCCGGTGTTATTCGGCGAGCGCGATGTGTTGAAAACGATTCAACTGTTGCCAGGTGTTAAAGCAGCAGGAGAGGGCAACAGTGGTTTTTTTGTACGGGGAGGCGCAGCGGATCAGAACCTGATACTGCTCGACGAAGCTCCTGTTTATAATGCCTCTCACTTGCTTGGATTCTTTTCCACTTTCAATTCTGACGCGATCAAAAATGTAACCTTGTATAAAGGCGGCATGCCAGCGCAATTTGGCGGCAGGCTCTCATCTGTCGTAGATATAAAAATGAACGATGGCAATAACCAGGAGCTTGATGTAAGCGGAGGGATCGGTCTTATTGCCTCGAGATTAAACATAGAAGGACCGATACAAAAAGATAAATCATCATTCCTGTTATCCGGAAGGAGGACCTATGCAGACTTATTTCTACGACTGCTGGGTGATTCTTCGCTTCGAACTGTACGACTCTATTTTTACGATCTCAACGCTAAGGCGAATTTCATTGTCGGAGAAAAAGACAAGTTATATCTATCCGGATATTTCGGAAGAGATGTTCTCAGCCAGGAAGATTTAGCAGGCATCAATTGGGGTAATGCAACAGGAACTTTGCGGTGGAATCATATTTTTAATAAAAAGCTATTTTCCAATACCTCTCTTATTTTCAGTAACTACGATTACAGGATCTATATTAATTCGGAATCTACAGACTACCAGATCCTTTCAAGTATTAAAGATTGGAATATTAAGGAGGAACTTCAGTGGTATGCCAATTCATCCAACACGATAACGATTGGATTAAATTCAATCTATCATACTATCAAACCGGGCGAGATTTCCGTTACGAGTAAGCAGGTTACTGTAGATCAGGGTCTTCCGGATCGTTATTCACTGGAGAATGCTTTATACGTCAATAATAGCTGGAAGGCTACCGATCGAATAGGACTTTCTTACGGGTTACGTGTTTCAGCATTTACAATATTAGGAAAGGGAGATTACTACACTCTTGATAGCGATGGCAAGGTTATCGACACCTTGCATTACGGCTGGGGTGATGTTGTTAAAACCTATCTGAATCCCGAGCCCCGGATTGCGGCGAGTTACCAACTAAATAGTACAAACGCAGTTAAGGTATCATATACAAGGAACACCCAAAACCTGCATTTAATATCTAACTCAACTTCCTCATCACCGACGGATAAATGGGTTGCGAGTACAAATATTATAAAGCCCGAAATTGCCGATCAGGTGGCTGTAGGTTATTATAAAAATTTAACTGATAGCCGGTATGAGCTGACGGTTGAAGCCTATTACAAATCGATGCAAAACCAGATAGATTATAGAGACCGCGCGCAGGTATTCACAAATGAAGCAATAGAAACGCAACTGTTATTTGGGAAAGGGCGCGCATATGGAATTGAATGGCTATTCAAAAAGAAATCAGGCAAACTGAGTGGATGGATCAGTTACACGCTTTCAAAAACTGAAAGAAAAATTCCAGGAATCAACAATGACGATTGGTACAACGCCAGGCAGGATCGAACGCATGATATTGCCATTGTAGGAATATATCAGCTAAACAAGAGATGGACGCTTTCAGCGAATTGGATCTTTTATACAGGCGATGCGGTTACTTACCCCAGTGGCAAATATACTGTTGACGATGAGGTATATTTTTATTACAGTGAGAGAAACGGATACAGGATGCCTACCTATCACCGTCTTGATCTCGGGGCAACTTTACAACTCAGGAAAAGCAAAAAATTTTCATCCGAGTTAAACTTCAGTTTATTTAATGCGTATGGAAGAGCGAATGCGTACCAGATAAATTTCAGAGAAGGAAAAGATGATCCGAACAAAACAGAAGCAGTTAAAACCTCTCTTTTCACATTCGTCCCTTCTATTTCATACAATTTCAAATTTTAATTATGAGATCGGTAGCCGGACTGATATATATTTCGACAGTGCTGCTTTTGTGCTCTTGCAATAAAGTGATTGAGCTCGACTTGCGAGATACCGAGATAAAATATGTGATTGAAGGCGTCATCACAAACGAAGCGGGTATATGTACAGTAAAACTCAGCGAGACGAAAAACTTCAATGAAGATAACCACTTTCGAAATGTGAGTGGAGCGATCGTGAAGGTGAAAGACAATGGCATCCAGACGACGCTTACTGAAGTGCAGCCTGGATCATACGAAACGGGTTTAATTACCGGAACACCTGGCCATATCTATGAATTGTCGGTCTTCATCAATAATCAATCATTCACGGCGACCAGCACGATGCCCCAGCCGGTTGCTATAGATACACTATATGTTTCACGAGGGCCATTTGGTGAATTCAAATTTGCGACAATTGGATATACTGATCCGGGAGGCATTAATAATGGTTATCGTTTTGTGCAATATGTGAATGGGGTTAAGGAACCGACTATTTTCTGGGAGAATGATGAGTTCACGGACGGGCAATTCGTAATTATGAAACTTGATGCCTCTGCCGATGAAAAAGACGATCCGCGTAATATAAAAACGGGTGACAAGGTTACTATAGAAATGCAGTGTCTTGATGAACTCGTATACGAATTCTGGAACACACTCGCGTTCGGCGGTGGCGACGGTAATGGAAACACGGCAGCACCCGCCAATCCCATTACCAATATAAAAGGCGGTGCGTTAGGATA
>DAINQQ010000044.1:0-20821 GCA_036742645.1 Flavitalea sp. | reverse complement strand
TTTTCTATTAAACTTTATCCGGATGCGGATGTACCCACGGTGAACGATACGCTCTTTGCAAAAGAGCCGTGGCTTCCGAATCACCAACCACCTGGCGTGTTTTCGGATCATAAACAACCGGTCGTCCAATTTTCATTGAGATATTTGCAAGGATACAGCTGGCAGTCGAAATATGACCTTCTTCAATATCGGCAACCGGTTTTGATTTATTTTCGATAGCATTCAGAAAGTCGAGCATATGCAAACGGGTAGCGGGTGCCGCGTTCAATTCAATATCCGGCTCTTTGAGGTCTTCAGGATATTTTTCCTTTTCGTATACCACGTCTTTGTGGATCTTCTGTCCCTCGCCCTGTGGAATGAAATCGCATCTCATCGTACTTGCCTTTAGAGTTCCTTTATCACCGTAAAGGAAAAGCGCCCATGGGTAATCCGGGTCTGCAGGTGTTCCCCAGGCACGATGCTGCCATACGCAATTCAAATTATCATATTGAAATATGGCCGATTGGGTATCGGCGATGTTTGACTTTCCTGTCTTGTCAACGTATATACCACCCGTTGACGTGATGAGCTTAGGCCATCCGAGTCCCAGCATCCATCGCGCGGTATCAAACATATGGATACACATATCGCCCATGATACCATTTCCATACTCCATGAAAGTGCGCCACCATCTCTTATGAGGCAATCCATCATAGGGGCGAAGTGGTGCAGGACCTGTCCACATATCGTAATCAAAAAAATCAGGCACTGGTTGCACAGGAGGATTTCCGTTGTTGCGCATGTGATAGTAGCAACACATTTCTACATGCGATATTTTGCCAAGAAGTCCAGCCGCTACAATATTTTTCTTCGCATCAATTAAATGGGGAGTGCTTTTGCGCTGCGTACCGACCTGCACAACCCGGTTATACTTACGGGCCGCCGCTACCATGGCTTCGCCTTCCATAACATCTACGCTGATTGGTTTCTGAACATATACATGCGCACCCGCCTTCACCGCATCAATTGCCTGGAGCGCATGCCAGTGATCTGGCGTACCTATAAGCACAATATCCAACGCACTTTCCGAGAGCATCTTTCGATAATCATTGTAAAGCTGTGGTTTCTTGTTTGATTTCGTCCGTTGCATAACCATGGCGGCTGCCTGGTTAAGCATGTTCTTATCAGGATCGCAAAGCGCAACTACATCTACAGAGGCAACTTGCATAAGGCGGAAGAGATCATTTTTCCCGTACCATCCCGTTCCAATCAAACCAACGCGAAATGTTTTTGCAGCATGAAAAAGATTCATGCCTGTGGAATTTAATGCGGCAAGCGCCAAGGAAGCTCCGGCGCCTTTCAGAAGCGTGCGGCGATGTAGGTAAAGATTGCTCATAACAGAACTATTGATTTCAGGATATTAAAATAGCTCAAATGACCACAATGAAAAAATTCTATTTCGAAGCTCTCATAGCATCATATTACAATTTCCGGGGACTATTATTCGCAGATAACCCGGACAATATACTTTATACAAAAAAATCCCATAAACCTCACCGGGCTTAACGTGTTGAAGCCACAGCGGGTAAGTCGACTATTTAATGTAGCGATTCTCCTTGATCCATTTGCGCACATCATTTACCATTGGACCTACGGCAAGTATACCCTTTCGCAAAATTTCTTCAGACACTTTCAATTGGGCGGTCCAATATCGAACTTCAAAATCCTGGATTACATTGATCCGTTGGTCATCGCGATTTGCTGAATGTTTTAAATTATCTGGCATAAGAGCTTGTTTAGCCTTCAAGGTATTAATTATGGCAGTGAATGCAAGTAAATTCTGCTTGTTCTTTTAAATAAGCGGCGGGAAATGAAAAAGAGAAATAGAAATAGGAAAGTATTTACTACTTGAGCTTATAGGTATCTATCACGAACTCCTGAAACCCGGTGGTGACGAGCTTATCTGTCTGATAAAGCTGGAAAATCAATTCGAGACCTTTGAATATCCCGAAATAGCTTACAGGCTTCAAGAGGTATCTTGCAGCGCCTAATGAATAACATTCTTTGATTTGCTCAGTTGCACTTGATGTTGTGTAAACAACTACAGGCATATCTCGCAAAGAGTGATCTTCTTTTATCATTCTCAGACAATCCATTCCAGTGTAACCTCCGGGAAGATTGAGATCCAGGAATAAAATATCCGGGCTTATTTCCTTTATGCCCGGCAAAATTTTATCCCCGTGCTTAACCCAATGCAGGATATGAGGAGGCGCAATTTCCCGTAGTCCTTCCTGAAAAATTTCCCAGTCATCGGCATCATCATCGGCAAGAATGAAAACTAATTTTTGAGAGGGCATGGTCGTAAATATATTTATTTCAATCCGTGTTTTAAAGGGACTTATCCTGGAAATCCACCCAGCTCGCAATTATCTTTCAAACTTATTTCGCTCTTCTGGGACCGCTATCTCGCTAGCCTGACCGGCTGGGTCCATGCCGTTTCCAGGTCCCCTTTTGCGTAAGGATTCTCTTTTAGTTTGGTGGAAATGATCTTTGCTCTGACATATAAATTTTTTTTGCGCAGTTTGTAAGTGCCGGAGTTTCCTTTCACATCTTTGAGTAATACGCCGACCTTGTCTTTATTTTTTTTTGATTTGCCAGCGCCCCAAAATTGTATATTGTATCCGACACCAGGTGCCGCTTTAACGGCAACGCTCAGCTTTCGATTTGTAAATTCCACTTTCTGTAATTCAACTCCGGTAGTGGAATAAAAGTCTCCTTTCTCCATAGAAGAAATTAATGCGTCGGCACTCAACTCCGCAGCCCTTACCATGATCCATCCCCGGCCCGGGTTACTTGTTCTGCTGTTGTATTCGATAAAGTCGTGCGCATCATCGGTTGCAAGTCCATACAAAAGATCCCTGCCTTCGCTGATATAATGAATCAATAGTCTGTCCCATAGCTCTTCCATTCCGATCGTGGATGAATCACCATAGTTGTGTACAAGTGGATGACCGTTATATACTTCGAAGAACCGTTCACCCTTCAGTTGCATCATATCTTCTACTTTAACTGCCCACCCAAAGTTTGGATGATTAATATGGGGGAACATGGCTTGTCCCGTACGTTCACGTTGCGCATACACTTCATTCATATTTTTCTGCATCACTTCGGCTACGGTACTTCCTCCCTGTGGCTTCACCAGCTCTTTTACATTGATGGCGCCAATATGGATTGGTTTTTTTTGAAATTGATCTGTAATTTCTTCTGCCTGTATAATCAGGAACTTGTCTTTCTCTTCGAAGAGCGGTCGGTATTCGGCTAGTGTCTTCAGCTTTACCTTAATCGTTCCACCTGTATCATTTTTGTAAACGACCCAATCCTTCGGATACCTCTCGAGGTATTGCCTAAACCGCTGCTGCCGGAACGGATGCGAGGGGATAGTTGCCCATTTTTCTGAATCGGCCAGGATATTGTGATCCGATAGGGAAATGAAATCATATCCGTTCGACTTATACCAGTCCATGATCATCTCTGGAAAATCATTTCCATCACTCCAGAGAGAATGAGTGTGGGTATTGCCCTTGTACCATTTTAGCGTTTGAGATTGCGTGAAAGTGGAAATAAACATGATTAAGATCATAATGACTGGTCGGCTCATAAAACAAGTTAAATGTACTTACAAACGTTAGCTCGTCCGGCTTTTGAATAGGGTAAAGACACATTCGAATGTAAAATGAAATCTGAATACTCACTCAACAATATTAGCCTCAAAAAAATTATAGATCGAAAGAGCTGCTTAAATCCTTGCTGGCACTGGCTATTTTTCAAATAAGCTAAATGTTCAAGATCAATCTACATGAATTAAACTTATATTTACGAGTATAAAATTTTACCGGCATAAAATCATCCCCCAAATGACCTTTAAAAAATTTCAGTTTAGCGAAGTGTCGAAGTCCTTGTATTCGACTCCTGCATTACTTAACGAACTTTCCTATCCGGCAAATTGTCGCTTAAAAATTGAACTCATCGGCGTTCCAAATATTGATGACCCCAGCCGGCTAACAGTGTTAATAAAACAGGATGAAGTTTCAAAGGCTATCCCTCTACGAGAGTACAGAACTAAATTTATTTACCAGAACAACATTTTTATTCTAGATACCAAGAACCTCCCTGATTTCGAGATTGATCTGCACACTGATTTCCTGATTTCGGTAAGCTGTGACTCGAAAAAGGAATTTGATATGATCATATATTCTGTGGCAGATAAAAGTGCAGTGCCTTCTGCCGTAGAAGGGAATAGAGTCGAAGCTTGAATACTTTCTCAATAGAAGAATGAAAGAAACCCGCAATCGAAAGGCGGGTTTTTTTTATTGAGCTGCTTCGATAATTTCAGGAATATCTTCCAAAGAGTGCTTTAAGAGATGTAAATCTTCGTAGCCGGCTCATGGAGGAACGAATGAGAAGGACGAACCAACAAAGCCCCGTGATTATTTTGGAGCGGCAAACTTGTTGTCATCTGCGGATGGCCCATAGATAGAAGGTATCATCAGATCATTTAACCGCATGTACACCGTTAATTGTCCGCGATGATGGACCCAGTGATTAAGAGTGGTTCCAATGTCTATTATTTTTGGAGAGCTATATAACAGCTGTCCGTTTGCCTTTAATGAGAAGGGCTCAGCGAGTGCCTCGTCAGTCGTTGTCTGTAACGCTTCTCGTGCAGCTTTCATGTTTTCCTCAAAATGTGCTACTAACTCCGAGGTTGTTTTGGGAGAAGCGTGTTTGAAAGTAACAAAGTCGATCTCGCTATCGATGATCATATGTTTGATCCAAAGCGGGATCTCGGCTACAAGTAAAGTGAGATACCCCAAATTCATTGATTTTGGATGCGGCTTGTACTCAAACAGTGACTCAGGAATCCTTTCCAGGCACAATCGGGTTGCGTTGTACTCGGAATTTAATTCCTGCAGAAATGATTCGGATTTAACATTGCTCATAATATCGATTTTTGCGGGGGCAACCAGATAAACGTAATACGCATCCACCAAAACATACAGGCGGGTCTCACAAAGTAAAGGTTGAGCGTTAATGGTTAAACGCCATTGTTACTTGCACCCGGTTTCTCGCCAACTTACAGCCAACTATATGCCAAACATGCTTGTGGACAAAGATCGCTTTGTTTCCTCTATAAGCTTGTGTGGCTTGTTGGCTGCGAACCCGGGTGAATGAATTTATGGAGGCTTATAGAAGGGAAGACACGTCGATGGCGTGGCGAACCAGTGTTATAAATATCTACAACCTCCCTCCATTGGGCTGGCTTGCTGCCTCCACTAAATTCGGGATCTCCCATGACAAGAGCAGTGTGAGCCCTGAGGAGCAATTCACCCGCGACTTCCGCAATGACGCCGTTTCGCTTGTCAATACCATCAATGCTTTTCAGCCATGGATTTAATCTTTTCAGAAACTGATGCGAATACAAACCGATCAAACAAGCTGCATTTGGCGTAGATGGAAGGTGGTCCCATTTTAAATAATCATTAAATTCTTCAACCTTCCTTCGAAAGCCCGGAAATATTCTATTTGTATCATGAATAAGCATTCCATAGTCAAAGCTCCAGCGCAACGGCGCTTCATACAGTGTACTCCATTCCCATGCATTATGACTGCTAAAAGCATAAGATATTCCATCAATGTCTTTGTCTTCATTTTCTTCACAACCGTTCACCACTACTTTGATACGCTCTGGCTCAATTCCCTCCGCGAACAGTTGATCTAGTAACCCTGGAATCGTACGTCCGTCTTTGAAAAATTTGTAACATGAAGCAACCAGGTAGACAATTTTTGTCTTCCTCGTTGCCACTTTGTGCGGGATAAGACATAGCTTATTGATTCCTTCCTGTTCGCTACAAAAAAAACCGATGGGAATATCTCCCAATGATTGCTGCCATGTGGAACTCGGAATCCATAAATTCATCGCCGTTATAAAAGCGAATGCTTTGTCGCTACTAACCGTGCCATGTTCGTATGGGATCCAACTCCCTTCATTCGGGTGGCTATAACCCGTTATCCGGCCATTGGCTTGCAAGGTCAGGACAGCCATCGGTTCGATTAAAAAGCCGTCCCTGGTATCTATGAACTTTGCAAATAAATGGGGCATTCCCACTAATCGGCTCATATCTATTCCTGGCCTCAATTCCAGTTTCTGATTGTGCACGTCATTGTTATTGACAAGATGCCCCTGTGTCATCATTGTTGTAGTACTCATTATCATTATGTATTAAACATTGAAGTTTTAAAACCGCAGAAAACTCAAAAATATGTCTCGGACGCATTTTCCTCCTGTAAAACCAGCAAATTGCCGATTGTGTTTGATTAAATCAATATTTGTAAGCCAATTTATCACTTTCTTTTAGTCAGATTCTGATATGCTTATTCATGAGGCCGCTGGCTTATGCATTTGCCAATTGGATTTTTCTTTTTTGCACTGGGTCATTATATTCTAATAACTATAAAAACATTGTGCCATTCGAAGAACTGACGGGCGTGCAGATGCCGATAATCAATTTTAGCGATGAAAATTTAATCAGGATGATTTCCAAAGAAAAATTTCATGTCACGAATGTTTCCTTAGACTTTTCAACTGGTGTTTAGTTTGCGTGAAATCTCCTCTCGCAGAAAGCGCCGGAAGTAGAATAAACTGACTATACAAAAAGTCTGACGCTCTAAATTTTACTGTCAAAGCCAATCTTATAAATTCAACTTCCTCATTTCCTTTACCGCAAAGTCGCAAGCCCTTGCCGTAATAGCCATATACGTGATGGAAGGATTGACGCATGAACCAGAAGTCATACAAGATCCGTCTGTGATAAATAAATTGGGCACTTCATGCATTTGATTGTACTTATTCAATACCGAGGTTTTCGGATCGTGCCCCATTCGTGCTATACCCATTTCATGATTGGCATTGCCGGGAAATGAGATGCCTCCCCGAACAGCGATATTTTTGAATCCGGCGGCTTCTAAAAATTCTTTGCCTGTGGCGACTATATCCGCGTGCATCGTCTTTTCGTTCTGTTTGAATTCGCAATCCACTGCCAGCATTGGACGGCCCCATGGATCTTTTTTATTCCTGTTCACGGTAATGCGGTTTTCCGGGTAGGGGAGACATTCACCAAATGCATACAGGCCCATCTGCCAGGGTCCCGGCTCAGTTAACGCTTCTTTTAAATCGGCGCCGATAGACGCCTCGCTTGTTTGCGGTTGTCGTGAAGCACTACCGGCCAAATGATAACCGCGGAGGAAGCCTGGATGCTTTTCCTGTACATTCCGAAACCGTGGAATATAAATGTTAGTAGGCCTCCTGCCGTAGTAATAACTCTCTTCAAACCCGTCGACATCTGCGAGAAAAGTTAGCCCTTTATGATGATCCATAAGGTTGCGTCCGACCTGGTCGCTCCCATTGCCAAGGCCATTTGGAAAACGTGGTGATGTCGAATTCAACAAAATGAAGCCGGTTCCAACTGTGGAGGCATTCAGGAATATTAGTTTTGCATAGAACTCTTCGGTTTTTTGGGTTGTTGTATCGAGTATCTCAACCCCAGTTGCTTTTTCCTTTTGCTGATCATAAATTACTTTATTGACCAGGGAATGCGGTCTTACCGTAAGATTGCCTGTTGCGTAAGCAGCGGGGATGGTACTGGCATTAGTACTGAAGTAAGCTCCAAAAGGACAACCCCTGTGACACAGATCACGCGCCTGGCATTGTCCTCTTCCCTTGACCGGCTGTGTGAGGTTAGCAGTTCTGCCGATAATGACTTTCCGATCAGAAAACTTTTTTTCTACCTGCGATTTAAAATGTTTTTCTACACAGTTCATTTCAAACGGAGGCTGAAACTTTCCATCGGGTACAACGGGAACACCATCCCTGTTTCCACTAACACCGATAAAGGATTCCACGTAATCGTACCATGGAGCAAGATCTTTATAACGTATTGGCCAGTCAACACCATAACCGTCTTTGAGATTTGCCTCGAAATCCAGATCGCTCCAGCGGTAACATGCTCTCGCCCATAACAAAGAGCGGCCACCTACAATATCACCACGGATCCAGTCGAAACGTTTGGTTTCTTCGTAAGGATTTTCCTGGTCGTTTATATAAAAATGTTTGTTGTCTTCACGAAAAGAATAATGACGGCTTTGTACAAAGTTTCGCTTTCGTTCTTCTTGTGATAAGCTTAACCTGTGTGGAAATTCCCACGGTGCTTTTGTTGCTGTAGGATATTCACCGTGGTTCACATTACGGCCGCGATCGAGCAGCAATACTTTCAGTCCTTTTTCACAAAGTTCTTTTGCGGCCCATCCACCGCTGATGCCTGAACCTACAACGATGGCATCGTAAGTATTTTGTTTTGTTGCTTTGTTGTTGATAGATAGTGAATCGCCCGGCATAGAAGATTAAATTCTTTATGGTTTTTGACAATTTCACGCAAGCTCGTGAAGCAACCGGTTTTAAAAATTGTCTCAACCGGAGGCTTCTGATAGCGTTCCCTTAAGATAGCGAAAAACTAAAAAAATATTTGTTGGTAAAATGGTTTTTAATGATTTCGAATCGTGATATTTTGGTTGATAGAAAACGAAGCTGCCCCTATCTGCAAATTACGTATAGTTGAAGCGATATTTTACGCTGCCGAGAACTATAACCCCTGAAAACGTCTTCATTGTGTGTGAAAGATTTAGAATTGTCATTAAGCCGATATTGTCCGTTCAACATACTGAATGCAATTAATTAATAATATGCATACCGGCGAGCAGGTGCTGTATAAATAAAACAGGCCGGCTTCCTTGAAAAAATCTATGCATGAACGGATGACGCAGTGCCAAACCCGGCGTTAAGTATATTTTCGATAATTTAGTGAACCGGGTCAATCACGATGTCAAAAGAAAGCACTATTGGAAGGGAGTTGGCAAATGAGGCGATTGCAGCCCACGTAAAAGAGTTAATTGATATTGGTTCCGACGAGCAATCTTATTTTCTCTCCCTGTTGAAATATAGAAAACTCAGGCGCAGGCAATATATATTGCAGGCAGATGAAGTATGCCGGTACGAGACATATGTTATTACCGGTTGTATGCGGTCCTACTTCATTGATGGGAGTGAGGCGGAACATGTGGTTATGTTTGCTGTTGAAAATGGCTGGATAGGAGATGGATTAAGTTTTTCCAGTGGCGCTCCTTCTGGTATAAATATAGATGCGCTTGAACCCTGTGAAATCTTTCAGATAGATAAGCCTTCTCTTGAAGCGCTTTACAAAGCGGTACCGGCCTTCGAGCGATTCTTCCGGATAAAATTTCAAACTGCTTTTATCGCAGAACAGCAAAGGGTGATTTGCAATTTCACAAGGTCTGCCCAAGACAGGTATTTCACCTTCCTGAAGCGTTTCCCCGGTCTTGAACAACGCATCCCGCAACATCAGATCGCATCCTTTCTTGGTATCACACCGCAATTTCTTAGCCAGGTAAAAAGTATAGCGTTAAAGAAATAGCGTAGTGGTCAGTACGAATAAACGGATCTCCCCAAATGATGGGCGCGCCTGAACGCCTGGCAAAATACAGTGCTGATTCACTTAAAATTCCTGAATAATATTTCTTCAAATAGTTGTATGGCCCGGCATTGAACGGTTGATAGCTTTGCTTAGCAATATTCATTGGGAATTTAAAAATCAATTATGCAAAGTTTCGAAAAAGTCAATAGTGCTTACAACGCTGTACTGCGGCCAGACAAAATGAGCCTGGGCGTTTTTTTTGCCATTGAGTCATATGATGGCGCGATTCCACGAATGGAAAACCAGGTTGAACTGGCGCAAAGAGCCGAAGTGCTTGGATTTTCCGCATTATGGTTCAGGGATGTGCCCATGTATGATCCATCGTTTGGGGACACAGGACAGATATTTGATCCATGGGTATATCTTGGGTATATCGCAGGGCAGACCAAAAAAATTGCGCTCATCACGGGTGGTATTATTTTACCCCTGCGACACCCTGTTCATATCGCTAAAGCTGCGGCAAGTATTGACACATTAACGAATGGAAGACTGATATTGGGTGTTGCCTCAGGAGACCGGCCAATGGAGTATACTGCTTTCAAAAAAAATATGGCGGAAAGGGCTGAAATGTTCAGGGACTCTTTTACCTATATACAAAGTCTTAATATGGACTTTCCCGTTATAGATTCAAATTGGGGAAGCCTGCAGGGAAATATGGATCTGTTGCCCAAGCCAAGTGGAGCTAAAATACCGATGCTGGTCACCGGATATAGCGGGCAAAGTCTGGAATGGATAGCTACCCATGCCGACGGATGGATTACTTATCCGCGAGGCGTCAAAATGCAGGAAGTGATTATACAGCAGTGGCGCAAGGCGCTTTACACCACAAATTCGGTGAACAAACCTTTTGCACAGTCATTTTACATTGATCTTTTGGAAGACAAGGATGCACCACCTCTGCCTATTCACCTGGGTTACAGGCTGGGCAGAAGGGCTTTGCTCGGCATTTTATGCGATTTGCAAAAAATTGGTGTCAACCATGTGGTTTTTAATCTTAAGTACGGAAGCCGTCCTGCCGGCGAAGTTCTGGAAGAACTGGGTGAATATATCCTGCCCTGTTTTTCATCCGGGAACCTGTATTCAGACCCGGTATGCCAGCAATATATGAATTGAGACTATGCTGATAGCGTACAACTGAAATGAACAACCGCGAAAGCTACTGTTATGGTAGGGGATGCATTCGGGGAAGGATTGGATAAATGGTTTGTGGCCATTGGTTTTTACAAAAATGTAAACGTAAATAGTTGAGGACATCATTTATATGGCCTGGACACCCGGCTTTGACATGCCTCGTTTCCCAAATACACAAATGGCGGTTAGGGTACCGTACGATTTAAAATTATCCTGGGCTGTCGGGGAATAATGTTATCATAATTTATATATGCTCAACCTATTTGAAACCATAAAAGCACATCCGGAATATTTTGAACAACTGTCCTGCAAGGTATTGCTATGTACGCAATTTGACTGCCCCCAGCAAACGGCACTGCAGGCTCTTTTTTCAGAACACAATTTCATCGTGTATGTTTTGAGTGGAAGAAGGATTCTTCATCAA
This sequence comes from Flavitalea sp., assembly GCA_036742645.1. Classification (GTDB taxonomy): domain Bacteria; phylum Bacteroidota; class Bacteroidia; order Chitinophagales; family Chitinophagaceae; genus Flavitalea. Next base: position 9,685 of record DAINQQ010000044.1, on the reverse strand, counting down.
CCCGGCCATACCTATGTAATGACGGAAGGAAAATGTTTTTTTTCAAAAAAAGGCGGATGGTTATCTCAAGGTGAATTCGGTGCAAACTGGCGCGTCATGATTTTTTTTATGCCGGATAGTTACCTGCAACAATTCTTAAAAAAATACAGCACCAGCTTTTCTCCGGGGGTGGCACAAAAAGGAAAGATGCCACAAATTATTGACCTGGATACCAATGAGACTACCACATTATTTTTTAAATCCATGGTGGTTTATTTTATGCAAAGTCCTTCTATGCCGGAGGTCCTGCTGGAATTGAAATTCCGGGAACTATTGTTTAATCTCCTTATCAACCCGGGCAATGAAGATTTTCTGTTTCAATTGCATAGGATAGCGGATCATCATAAAGCGTCTCTCTCTGAAATAATGGAAACCAATTATACCTATAATCTTTCTCTAGCGGAGTTTGCAAAGCTCGCCCACCTTAGCCTTGCTTCTTTCAAAAGAGAGTTTAAAAAAGTATTTGGTACCACACCTGGAAAATGGCTCATGGAAAAGAGGCTTGATTATGCAGGCAGGATATTAAGCACATCGTCAAAAAGTATCAGTGATGTAGCATTCGAGAGTGGTTTCCAGAATACTACCCATTTTACGCGCGTTTTTAAAGAAAAGTTTTATATATCTCCTTTGCACTACCGGCAACAGATTTTTGCGGATGCCGTTGGCATTTGATCTTCACAAAAACATAATTGAGCTCCACAGCAAGCCGGTTGGCAAATACCCGGTTTATTTTTGCCACCGCAAATTGTTGGAAAAAGTGATCACAATTCCTGGCAATCCTCCAGATTATTTGAATGAAAAAAAAATTGAAATGAAAAGATTTAATCATTATTGGAATTACGCAAAAAATGAAGTTCATAAGCTTACCATACTCACAAGTGCATTGGTTTTACTGGTGGCGGGATCATCCTGCCAGAAATCAGCTTCCAAAAGCCCGGCGGGTGCATCGCCTGAAACCGTGCTTGCATGGAATGATATAGCCACGCAGGCGTTTATACATTTCCCTGAGCAACCCGCCCCGCCGCCAATGATCGAATCCAGGATTTACGCCATGGTGAATATCGCTATGCATGATGCGCTAAATAACATTATACCGAAATACAAAACCTATGCACTGCAATCCATTGATAGAAGTGCCAACCCGGATGCAGCGGTAGCCCAGGCTGCGTATGATGTATTGGTTGCGGAAGCGCCATGGTACAAAAGCTCCTATGACAGCTTACTGGCGGTGTCATTAAACGCGGTGGCACAAGGCGATGTTAAATCAAAAGGTATCGCCCTGGGTCATGCATCAGCAACAGCCATAAAAAACAAACGTATTAATGATGGAAGTGCAACAGCACAGTTTCAATATGTTGCTGGCAACTTACCCGGTCAATATCAGTTTACTGCTCCTTTTGACGGAGCTCCGTTCAATGGATTTTACGTAATACCCGGCTGGGGAAAGGTAAAACCATTTGGTTTAACTTCTCCTGCACAGTTCAGGCCTGCTGCACCTTACGCAGTTGTCAGCAATGATTACACGACAGATTTCAATGAAGTTAAAAATTTAGGCAGCGTAAACAGTCCATTGCGTACGGCTGATCAAACTCATTTAGCATTATTCTGGCTGGAGAATTCTCCCACAGGATGGAACCGTATTGCAAGGGTTTTAATTGCTGGTCAGAATGGCAGCAATATGGATGCATGGAAAGTTGCCCGGTTGTTTAGTTTGTTGCAATTGGCAGAAGCGGATGCATACATCGGCTCCTGCGAGGCAAAAACCTTTTACAATTACTGGCGTCCCATCACCGCAATACATAATGCAACAACTGATGGAAATCCCGATACTTCGCCTGATGCAAGCTGGGAAGTACTTGCTTTTCCTACGCCTCCCGTTGCCGACTATCCTTCAGCACATGCCACTGCAGGTGGTGCCGCCGCTTCCGTGATCAGTGCCTTTTTTGGGAAGGACAATATGAGCTTTACCACAACAAGTGCAACCAATAGCGGTTCAAGAAGCTTCAGCAGTTTATCTCAGGCCGCCACGGAAAACGCGGAGTCAAGGATCTTTGTCGGGTATCACTTCCGCTATGCATGCATACAGGGAAAAAACCTGGGATACAATATCGGGGATTATATTTTCGCCCACTACCTGCAACCACAATAAATCGGTAAAACAAATATTTAGAAGCAAAAAGAGAAAGAGAGCGAAGGAGAAAGTGAAAGTGAAAGAGGGAATCCGCGCCCTCTCTCTTTCTCTTTCTGCTATTGTGGACCTGGCAGGAACGCAGAGCTTGAATGAAAATTACTGGACATAGTGCCGGGAAAAGTTTTTTGAAAGTATAATAAAATTTCTCAGGCTAATAATGCGAATAAGTTCATCAACCATCCGTTTTTTCTAACGCTATCAGGTTTATTTGGTAGTAATATTGACGTGTTTTCAGCCAATGAAGAAAAGAAAAAGCCCGCAACAGAAGCTGCGGGCCTTTTTTGTGCCCAGAACAGATCATTTAATGCAATGCGACTTTGTGATGTTCCTTTACATTTTTAAAACCTGCTACTTTTGCTAACAATCTGCTCCTCTGAAATAGACCGAATATGTACATCCTGCTGCGGTAAAGCAATCTCAATCTTGTTTTCTTTAAATGCAATATCTATTGCCAACAGGATGTCGCTTTTTACCGCGACCCATTCTCTTATGTTCCTCACCCAAAAGGACAGTTGCATATCAATCGAACTGCTGCCAAATTGCCTGACAATCACATTCGGCGCCGGATTTGAAAGAACTCTTTCATCCTTTGTTGGCAGATCCTTTAGTATTTGGATGGCATTGTCGAGGTTGGTCCCATACGCGACTCCAAGGGGTATATCTACAGATCTGAAGTTGTCATTATGAGTCCAATTGATCAGGTGCTGACTTAATAATTCTCCATTTGGGATCACCACTTCGGAACCACCTGCTGCAGAGATTATGCTGCTCCGGAAACCAATTGATTTTATGGTTCCTGATTGTCCTCCTATCTCTACAATATCGCCGATGTTCACAGGTTTTTCAAATGAAATAATGAGACCACTTACCAGGTTATTGACGAGAGATTGAAGTCCAAAGCCAACGCCAACACTTAATGCGCTTAAAATGATCGTTAGCCTGTCCAACGGCAAACGGATTACAGCAAAGGCTAACAGGAGGCCTGTACTGACGATGACAATTCGTATAATAAGCAACCAACTTCCAAGTCCTCCTTTGCGCGCGTTGCGATCATATTCATTAGGTGTACTTGTGGCGAAAAACGAAACAATCCTTGACGTTAACCCTGCCAAATAAAGGATCAGGAAAAATTCGAAAATAGCTCCAACGGTAAAGGAAAATTCTCCTATCGTTCTTTTTTGAACGATAAAGTTTTTTATTGGGTCAGCGATAAGTCTGAACACATAAAAATTCCGGGCAAATAAAACGAACCACCCAATGAAAAGAAGCACATAAAGGATGGGTGGAGCTTTATTGCCGACTCTTTCAAAATTGATCTTGAATAATTTTTTACCGGGAACACTGTATGCTTTTGATGCAAGGGAAAGACTTTGATTAATCAATTGCAATGTCCAAAAAAATAAGACCGCAAGCACAACACTGAAAAACCCACTTGTGAAACAGGTTTTAGAAAGGTTTGAACGCCCATACATGTTGCTGAATATGGACACAGTTTGCAGGATGATAACAACCCCAAAAAGGTAAATGAGCCATTTCTCTTTTAGCTGTTTCCGGCGCCCCATGAGAATCATTATTGAACAGGAAACGATACCTGCAACTGACAATGCCAGGATGATCCACCTCTCTCGTCTTGATGCCTGGAGAATTAAATTGTCCACACAGGCAAGGAGGAAAAAAATAAATATCACGAGCCATGCCGACATCCAATACCTCGAAACGGAATGCCTCATTATGGTCGTTAAACATATACCCGAGATAGTCCAAAGCAGGGCATTGAAAATAAAGGGCGGATCGATGAAAATAAACTGGAAAAGGTTGAACACAATTACAACTGCGGATAATGCCGGGTACTTCAATACCAATTGCTCCGGGACATCATTGTTGAGCATGTTTTGCGTCCCCAACTTTCGTTTCAGGCTTCGTAGAAAAACGATGGAGACTATAACAAGAACCAATAAAAGAATGAGTTTCGCGCGTTCATTTCGTATATAAAAGAGAAGTGAAAGAATTCCTTTGCGCACTGAAAAATTAATGATTTCATCAAACCGGCGGGTATATAGCACGGGGCCACCCAAATTGCTGACTTCCCTGTTGAAGGTTCTACTGGAAAGCTGCTTTTGAAAGATATCAATATGTTCTATACCCGTGGTTAGTTTGTTGACAAGCTGGTTCAAACTCGATTGCAATTCGGAGACAGTCGTCAATGTTTTTTTGAGAGCGCTGTCGTTTGGCTTGATTTCGTGGGATACAACGACCAGTTTTTCTACGTACCGCATTAAAACTGCAGAATCCGAAGAGAGTTTATACAACACGCTATCCTTGTAAAGCGAATCAATCTTATTCTTTAACCCGAAAAGATTTTTGTAATAGTTATCCAGGGAAGATTTTCTTGCCAGGGTCCTGGTCAGCAATTCTCTTAGGATCTTATATGAAGTTTCAAGATTCCGATGCGTTTGAATGGTACCAGTCTTAATAAAAACTCCGTCACTTGTAATGTCATACCAGCGCTCAATATTGTTTAATTCAGTACTTAATCCTGTTGTATCAAGGCCACGTTCTAAATAGCTTTTTGCTTCCAGCGTTAATGTTCTTATTTCCTCTATTAATTCATCCTGCTTTCTCGCAATGGTGCCTTCATTATATTCATTAATATTTTTTCTTTGCTCATCCTCTACAACTTGTTTAATGGAACTAAAGAGTTTGTTTATAGCCGAATCGTAATTAGTCTTTAGAGAGTCGTCAGACCTCTGTTGAACCGTGTCCTGTTGCGAAAAGACAGCGGGATGTAGTAATAAAAGGCAAACCGCTAATGAAAGAAATTTTATTCGACACGAGAACAGCCAGCTCTTGCTTTTATTTTTATTGAATACTTCAATATTATCCGGTGATATACCTAAAGCAAATCGCATCTAGCAATTACATATTTTGTCAGTCAGAAGGTACAGTTTTTCATACAAACTCTGCGGCTCTCCTTGCCCAATTATCTAAAAGAGGTCGCACGTGGTGTTAATCATGAATTAGAGAGTCTAAATAAATATCTCAGACAATCTTGCATAGGCGCTGTTTGTATGATAGACAGGAATCGAGACCTTAACGATCAACAGTCCACCATTATAGCAACAATATGTCATCAATGGGTGCTCAACAGGATCCAGTATGCGAACGGTGATATCCAGATTATATTAAACGTTGCTTCGGAGGAAATAATAGTTTGGGCTTTTGATATTTATTTCACAGGCAATAATTTTTTTTCGGCCCCATGGTTCTACTCAAAGTCCCCTTAGGGGATTTAGGGGCGGGACTTAGCGGCAGAGGTGCTGAAGAGACGGAAAGCTTGTAGGAAATGCCGATTTTGATATCCGCAAGACCTAAGATGCACACCGCGGCCCCCTCCAACCTCCTTGAAGGGTAGTCGTCCCCGAGCGCTTGGAAGCCCTCTGGTGTCAAAATCATCTTCCTCTGTGTCCGTCTGTGGTTAAAAAAAGTTGCACCTGATACAGTCAGATTAATCACATAAGGCGGGCAAAAGGAGGTTCGCCTGTAGTTTTTAAGTGAACCATGGCTCCACGCAGCGTCTGGATCAAGTACGTCTTCGTTAACGCGGAACAACGTGTTTTCAACCAATGAAGAAAGAAAAAGCCCGCAACAGAAGCTGCCGGCTTTTTAAGTGTCCAGAACAGGAATAGTGCCGCTGCTTGTTCCAGATAAATTCTGTTTTTATGTTATTTCTTTGTTGCCCAGTCGTTGTGCACAAGCAGTGGTTAAAGAATATTTTGGGCTATATTCCTGTGAGATTAGAATAGCGATATTTGGGTTTGCTGCTTGGGATAAAAAACTCCAATTGTTACGAAAGGATTACTTGCCCTACGCGTAGGCCGCTCTTTAGTCGTTCCAAGAGAAAAGTTAAATGTCTTTATCTCGAAGAAATTCTGCTTTATATTTTTGCCTAACTTTTTCTAAGGCCATTGTTTCATTGCCTTCAGCCATTCTTGAACAGTTCCAGTACAATGCTCCAATTTCCCATATTCTCTAGTTTTTCTTCCCGTTCCCGGCAGCTTTCTTCGCTGCTTTTTTTTGCGTTGATATTGCTTTCGTGAGGCTGCTGGCTCAGTCTTTTGCTCAGCGCCTTTTTTTTCCGATCGTCTCCATGACTTAATGTTTGCAGATGATACGAAAAAGATTCCGCCAACGCTCCGCAGATGATGCCGTCTTGATGCTGGCCTACCGATTGCTACTTCTTTTCCTTGGTTATGGCTAAAATCAAATCAACAATTAAAACTTTGGGTAAAGTCGCGTTCCCAAGCATTATTAAACCCATGCTAGCAACGCTAACTAAGGAGCCATTCGATAACGAAGAATGGATTTATGAAGTAAAGTGGGACGGCTTTCGGGTGATAGCTTATATTCAGCAAGGCATAGTCAGGTTGCTGTCAAGATCCGGCCAGAATTACACCACTAATTACCCAACTGTTGTAGAAGACCTTTCCAAACTTAAACATGACGCAATCATTGACGGTGAACTAGTACTGATCGACGAATCTGGTAAGCCAAATTTTGACGAACTGCAGCGATATGATGGAAGCTTTCCGATCATATACTATGCTTTTGATTTGCTGTGGCTAGACGGCGAAGATTCAACGAGACTGTCTTTGGTTCAGCGAAAGGAGCTGCTCGCAAACATTCTACCTAAAAGCGATTCAGTTAAGTACAGCGGTCACTTTGAAGATGGTCTCGCATTATTCGAGCAGATGAAGGACCTGGAAATGGAAGGGATGGTAGCAAAAAAGAAAGAGAGTGTATATCGTCCGGGGATAAGAACAAATGATTGGCTCAAAATTCAAACCGCGAAGAGGCAGGAGTTTGTCGTTGGTGCCTGGACTGAATCAACAAGTGGCAGATTGTTCAGATCCCTATTATTCGGATGGTACATTGACGGACAATTTCATTTTGTAGGGCACGCAGGGCATGGATTTAAGGAATCGGAAACTGCGAAAATACTTGCCAGATTGAAGAAGCTGGAAATAAAAAAAAGTCCTTTTGTAAATGAGGTTGATGCAGAAACCAAAGTTCATTGGGTGAAACCGGAACTAGTAATAGATGTAAAATTTGCCACGTTTACAAGGAGTGGGAAGATCCGAAAACCTGCAGTCTTTTTAGGATTTAGGACCGACAAGAAACCTTTAGAAGTAACACGGGACTTATACCGATTAAACGGAATCGACAACCAGGAAGTAAACAATGTTCCGAAGAAAAGAACCGTATCTAAAACTTCGGAAGGTAGCAACTGGCCGATATTGGTAAAGCAGAAAATAACTAGTGAAGAACAATTCGATATTGAAGGGAATAAACTAACACTTACTAATGTTGAAAAAGTTCTTTGGCAGGGTGTAACGAAAGCTGATCTGATACAGTACTATCATTCAATTGCAGCCTTTATTTTGCCGCATTTAAAAGATCGGCCATTATCTCTCCATATTAAAAATATCGCTCCTACAGCGCCTGGAATGTACATTAAGGACATGGAAGGCAGGCAGCCGGAATGGGCAGACATATTTTCAACTCCAAGGAAGCATAAGAAAAAAGGTAAGAGAGATGTTATTGATTATCTCGTTTGCAATAACCTCTCCACATTGTTGTACGTTGTTAATCTCGGTTGCATCGACTTAAACCCCTGGACGTCCAGAACAACTAACTATTTATACCCGGATTTTATAGTTATTGATCTTGATCCTTCCGACAATGACTTTGAGAAAGCGATTGAAGCCGCACGAGCAGCAAAGGAACTATTTGATAAACACAAACTAAAAGTCTTTCCGAAAACTTCAGGAAAAACCGGTATTCATCTATTTATTCCCTGCACAGCATTTACATTTCCTCAGGCTCGAACAATTGCCGAAAATATTTGTCAACAAATTCATGAATTGATACCATCAATTACAACCATCCAGGTGGAGATCGATAGACGAGGCAATAAATTGTACCTGGATCCGAATCAGAATGATGAAGCTGATACAGTGGCATCGACCTATTCGGTTAGGCCGTTTCATTTACCAACTGTATCTACCCCGCTGGAGTGGAAAGAAGTAAACGCAAAATTGAATGCGAGTGATTTTACTATTACAACAATTCCAAAACGCATACAAAAGAAGGGCGACTTATTCCAGGGAGTCTTGAAGGAAAAGATAGGATTTCAAAATTCAAAAATATTAAAGCAATTTTTATGACAGAGGAGCAAGCAATCGAATATGAGGACATATTAAGAAGAAAAGTTCTTCGGTTTGTTGAGTCCCAATCAGGTTATACCGGAAACCTTGAAACAGACTTAAGGGTTGATTGGATGAACAACTTTCACATTGCATATGGATTTGATTCCGATTTATCCGATAATACAGATTTTGTACTTCGAGGTCTCGGAATGACGATTGATGAAGCGTATGAAAACTTTGTTATCAATTGGAATGAGGTCAAAGGGTTTGAAGGACTTCGGGAACAGTTTGAAGAGGTACGCGATCTTGAAGATAAAGTGTTGTCATTTATACAGCAGCAAGAAGGTTTTGCAGGTCATCATGAACGTCTTCACGTCCGTGGGTCGATTGACGAATGGATTATAAATTATGGGGAAAATGCGATTCATGGGATAATTGGGAAGGGATGTACACCAGACGACGCCTATGTGAACTTTATGGATGCCTGGTTCCAATTAAAGGGATTTCAATGGATAACTAACAGGCGAAAGATATTTATTAATTAACCCTCTAAAATTCAATACTCATCGATAGCGAAATCCTGTCCTTTTTCATGGCCCATTATTCCTGTAACGATTATGTTTTGAATTTCATTCCGCACTTTCGCAACACTGGGTTCGTCGGTTTCCAATTCGAAGTCATAAACTTGATTCCATCTATCACCAATTCTTCTGAACTTGAATCTTAACAATAAGTAGTCGTCCTCTGCAGGGACTGGATATTCAACGGATGTATAGGCCTTACCATTATAAATGAAGTCTTGATTTTTCCTTTCATCCTCGAATACAATTTTCATATATGCCCCTTCGCTGCTAACGTAAAACTCTTTCATGACAACGCATTTGAGGTAAACGTCTCATTATTGTTTAAGCCCTGACTATTTAATCGTATTTAAGGGAATATTTTTTAATTACATAAAAAGTCGTGCCCTTTTTAAGACAGTTAACTTCAAGCATTATGAATGATGAACACTCGATGCAAAAGCTGCTTTCCCTAGCTCGATCGCTTTTTTTAGCGGGATGTTTACTTTCCCACATCTGGCGCAAGCATGTCCATTTCGAATAACAGATAATCTGGCGTAAGCTACAGGCCGGGCGTAAAATGAAGCCTGTGCAAATTTCAGTAGCCGTCCTTAAGCCAGGATACATGTTTTATGAATGAAGAAAGAAAAAGCCCGCAACAAAAGCTGCGGGCTTTTTAAGTGCCCAGA
>DAINQQ010000043.1:0-30960 GCA_036742645.1 Flavitalea sp. | reverse complement strand
GCAGGCAATAATATCACGTTGCAGGGAAATTTCGATCCATCCAGGCTATTATCACCCATCCCCGAAATTAAAAAGGCAGTACGTGAGATGATTGATTCCTTCGGAACCCAGCGATATATTGCCAACCTGGGTCATGGCATTTTGCCCAATGTTCCTGTGGCACATGCGAGAGCTTTTGTTGAAGCGGTAAAAGAGTATTCGCTTCAGGCTGTTTGATACTAAGAACCTATTTGTTACGAATGAATATTAAAGGGGCTTTTCATGAATATATCTCCGGGTTGCAGGTTACAATCTGCAAGGCTTTAGAGGAGATGGATGGAAAGGCTGTGTTTAACCAGGATGAATGGACAAGGCCCGAAGGTGGTGGTGGACTATCCTGTGTAATTGCAGACGGGCACGTGTTTGAAAAAGGAGGTGTAAATACTTCGGCCGTCTTTGGTAAGTTACCTGAGGCCATGCAGCAGGCTTTTGGGGTAGGAGAGAGTAAGTTTTTCGCTTGTGGACTTTCTCTTGTCATTCATCCTGTAAACCCGTTTGTCCCCACAGTACATGCGAATTGGCGCTACTTCGAGTTGTATAGTAATAATTCTGAAAAAACCGATAGCTGGTTTGGCGGCGGATCTGATCTGACTCCGTATTACGTATTTGAAGAAGATGGAAGACACTTTCATTCTACGCTAAAGAGTGCAATGGATCCCTTTGGTGAAGGTTGGTACCCAAAATGTAAACAACACTGTGACGAATATTTTGTCAATAAACACCGCAATGATGAAGCGCGTGGAATAGGAGGTGTTTTTTACGACTACCTTCGCCCGAAAAATAACGAAGATGCTGAGACTCTGTTATCCTTTCAACAAGCCAATGGAAACGCATTTCTGCCGGCGTATCTTCCCATCGTTGAAAGACGAAAAGATATTAACTATGGTGAGAAGGAAAGACGATGGCAGGAGATAAGACGTGGAAGATATGTTGAGTTTAATCTTATCCACGATCGGGGAACACTATTTGGACTGAAAACAAGTGGCCGTACAGAATCTATCCTGGTGAGTTTACCACCACGGGCCCGATGGGAATACAACTATCAGCCCGAGCCCGGAAGCCCCGAAGCAGAAACGGTTGAAATGTTGAAACCAAGAAACTGGATTTAATTTGAAGATTTGACAATTCAAAATTTGAAGATTTGGAAATTTGAAGATTTGAAAATGAAATACAAATACAAATTTGAAGATTTGAAAATTTGAGAATGGAATACAAAATAGCAATTTGAAACTTTGAAAATTTGATAATTTGAAAATGGAATGACATTGGAAATGTTTTATGTGCTTGTTCCTCTTCAGTTTCAAATTTTAAAATTATAAATCCTCAAATTTGAACTCCTATGGTTCGCAGAAACAGAATACTTCGAAGGTCGCCGGCGATTCGGTCCATGGTGGCTGAAACGATTTTGACACCCGGCGATTTTATTGTTCCTCTTTTTATTGATGAGGGAAAAAATGTAAAGGACCCAATTCTCTCAATGCCTGGTTATTTCAGGAATAGCCTGGATATTACTGTTAGTGAAGTAAAAGAGCTATGGAGCATGGGTTTAAAAAGTGTTTTGCTTTTTATCAAATGCAAGGAAGAATTAAAAGATAATAAGGGAACTGAAGCGTTGAATCCGGAGGGACTCATGCAAAGAAGCATCAAAGCCATCAAGGATGCATGTCCGGAGATGGTTGTTATGACTGATGTTGCGCTTGATCCTTTCTCTTCATTTGGACATGATGGAATTGTTGAAGGCACCGAAATCATGAACGATGCAACTGTTGATATACTAGCAAAGATGAGTGTTAGTCATGCCGCTGCAGGTGCAGATTTCGTAGCACCCAGCGATATGATGGATGGAAGAATTCTCGCCATTCGCGAGGCTCTTGAGTCCAATGGATATTCGAATACAGGCATCATGAGTTACAGTGCGAAGTATGCATCGTGTTTTTATGGCCCGTTCAGGGATGCGTTGGATAGCGCTCCCGGATTCGGTGATAAGAAGACCTACCAGATGAACTATACAAATAGACTTGAAGCAATCAAGGAAACGATTATGGATGTGGAAGAAGGTGCCGATATAGTCATGGTAAAACCTGCCATGGCGTACCTCGATATTATCAGGGAAGTGAGGAATGCAGTGGAGGTTCCTGTAAGTGCGTATCATGTTAGTGGCGAATACGCGATGATTAAGGCAGCAGCGGAAAAAGGGTGGTTACAGGAAGATAAAGCGATCATCGAATGTCTTACGTCTATTAAGCGCGCCGGCGCGGATCTGATAGCGACTTATTTTGCGAAAGATGCGGTGAGGTTGTTGGGATAAAAAATGGTCCTCGCAAAGACGCGAAGGCGCAAAAGAACAACGCTTCTCTTTGCGTCTTAGCGTCTTTGCGCTATTTTTCATAGCAAATAAAAGATTTCAGAAAAATGTTTTCGAAAAGTATAGATCTATTCAATCGGGCACAAAAAAGTATCCCGGGGGGGGTTAACTCGCCTGTAAGGGCTTTCAAGAGCGTTGGAGGTACCCCCATATTTATTAAAAATGCGCAAGGCGCTTACCTTTTCGATGAGGATGGAAACAAGTACATAGACTATATTAATTCCTGGGGTCCGATGATTCTCGGGCACGCATATGAACCTGTAATAAACGCTATTCGTGAAAAAGCATATGACTCCACTTCTTTTGGCGCACCCACTGAGCTTGAAATTGAAATGGCGGAGTTGATAAAAATTATGGTTCCCAATGTTGACCTGATTCGTATGGTGAACAGTGGTACTGAAGCTTGTATGTCGGCCATCCGTTTAGCGCGAGGTTATTCCGGTCGCAATAAGATTATCAAATTTGAAGGTTGCTACCACGGGCATGCCGATTCATTTCTTGTCAAAGCAGGGAGTGGTGTTGCAACACTTGCTATACAACAGGTTCCCGGTATCACAAGTGGGGTGTCCGGCGACACATTAACGGCGCCGTACAATGATATTGAAACCGTGAAGCAATTAATCGCAGGCAACAGGAATGAAATAGCCGCAATTATTATTGAACCCGTTGCAGGTAACATGGGCTGCATTCCACCAGTCCCCGGATTTTTAGAACAGTTAAGAGCTCTTTGCGATTCAGAAGGCATTGTATTTATTTTGGATGAAGTTATGACGGGATTCAGGCTTGCTGCCGGCGGTGCGCAATCACGATTGAAGATTGAAGCCGACCTTGTAGCTTATGGAAAAATAATCGGTGCGGGGATGCCAGTGGGTGCGTTTGGCGGGAAAAATAAAATCATGCAACACATTGCTCCCCTGGGCAATGTTTACCAGGCGGGAACTCTGAGCGGCAATCCCATTGCGCTGGTTGCCGGGTATACGCTCCTGAAAGTTTTGAATGAAAATCCACGGATATATAACGAACTCGAGGAAAAGACTAAATACCTGAACAACGGCCTTCGCGCCGTGTTGAATGAAACGAATACAGACCACACGATCAACCAACTTGGATCCATGATCAGTCTTCATTTCGGTAAACAACCGGTAATGGATTTTGCAAGCGCATCTGCAGCAAACAATGAGCTATTTAAAAAATTCTTTCACGCCATGCTTCGCCGTGGCGTCTATCTTCCTCCATCTGCCTTCGAAACATGGTTCATAAGCAATGCGCTTACTTATCGAGACCTTGATAAGACAATCGCTTCAGCAAAAGAAAGTCTATCAGAAATCCTTTAGACAAGGCGCCCGACACGTTCCATATATACGATGTCACTACCAGGATCAGATTGTTGTTTACTTCGTACCTGAACATCTTACATTTTACGAAATGTACAAGTTCTGGCATGGTTGGAACATAATTTTCTAACTGTTTTGCCATGTCGTCGTATTCGGGAAGTTTAAATTAAGCTAAATTCGATGAGGCCTAGGCCAGGTACTAAAGCGGGAGGTTATAACAGTTATCAATATTGATGTTATCCTTAAGCGTAAACTAATACTGAATGAAATCATATTTCGTATTCTGCTACTGTCTCTTTTCGTCGATTCTTTATAGTGGTTGTATGTCAACGTCGGGATTATACTTGTCGCCTGAGCAATTGCTCCACGCTGATTCCAGTTCGGCAAAAGTGATAGCGAACCCCTATTATGCGAAAGCGGGAGGTTTTAAAAGGTTTCTGTTAGGTCATCATTACCGGAAAGAATGGGCTACCCCCGTTAATGTTGAAGTAATTAATTTCGATACCACAGCGGGCGGATTAACGCCTGACAAACTTGGTGGCGGAAAGCAAACCAAATCTCTGCGCCTTAAAGGAGCGAATGGAAAGGAGTATGTGTTGAGGAGCGTCAATAAAGATCCAAGCAAGGCTCTTCCACCGGAATTCCGTGGCACATTTGCAGACGACGTATTGCAGGATCAGATATCTTCATCGCATCCCTATGCGCCGCTTGTAGTAGCTGACCTGTCAAAGGCAGCCGGTATTTATTATATAACTACAAAAGTTGTTTATGTTCCAAACACTCCAAAGCTCGGCGAGTTTCAAAGAGAGCTTGGCAATACACTTTGCCTGTTTGAAGAACGCCCTGTAGGAGACCAGGAAGATAATCCGGTGTATGATTTTTCTGATAAAGTCGTGACGACGGAAAAGATGCTGGAAAAAATATTTGGTGACAATGATCACAGGATGGATGAAAAATTTTTCCTGAGGAACCGTCTGTTTGATATGGTTATAGGGGATTGGGACCGTCATGAAGATCAATGGTTATGGGCAACATTCAAAGCAGACAATGAGCAAACAATTTATAAACCGATCCCCAGGGATCGGGATCAGGCATTTCCAAAACTGGATGGATTAGTACCCAAAATAGGCGCGCGAAAATGGGCCGTTCGCAAAACGCAGAGCTTCGAGCACAGCATAAGGGATATCAATGGCTTAAATATGAATGGCAATCATCTCGATAGAAATTTTACCATTGGTCTCACACTGGATGATTGGCTCGAAGTGGTAGATAGTTTGCAACTCGCTTTATCTGATGACAAAATAGAAGATGCGTTTAAAAAATTACCTGCTTCCGTATACGACGTGTCTGCTGCAAAAATTATCGGCCGGATGAAGTCTCGAAGAGATGACCTGGAAAAATATGCAACTAAATATTATAAGTTTATAAATAATAAAGTAAACATTGTTGGAACCGATGATACCGAGCTATTTGAAGTGAACCGATTGAATGGTGACTCGACACGTGTAACAGTACATAAAATAAATAAGAAGGGCGAGCTTGAACATGTGTTATTGGACCGGACATTTTATACATCAGAAACAAAAGAGATCAGGTTGTATGGATTGGGCGATCATGACCAATTCAGAGTGAACGGTGAGGCACAGGGAGGCATCCTTCTTCGTATCATTGGGGGTAATGGCGTAGACCAGTATGTTGATAGCTCGATAGTTCGCGGAAAAACGAATGCTACAAAGATTTATGATTCTCTCGGTAATGTTTTCAAAACAGCGGGTGAAGCAAAAAAAGTCTATACAAGAGACTCTTTATTGGTACAGTACAACCGGAAAGGTTTCAAGTATGATAAGCTGCTTCCACGATTCAGACCCGGGTATAATGTCGATGATGGCGTTTATATAGGCGGTGGCTTCACTGTGATCAAGCAAAAATTTGGGAAGGAACCTTATGGGTATATTCAAACGCTTGCAGGAAATTATGCCTTTGCAACAAGTGCTTTTAATTTTTGGTACGATGGTCTCTTCAAGAGGACATTCGGCAGATGGGATTTGAGAATCGCCGCTGAAGTCAATGCTCCCAATTACGTTCTCAATTACTTCGGGCTCGGAAACGAAACGCGGCTTATTCAGGACGATCGCAGCTTTAACAGGGTGCGTGCGGACGAATACAACGTAGTGCCTGGAATTACAAGAACTTTTAATAAGAAGTTTACCTGGGATTTCAACCTGGGTTATCAATTTGTCAAGCTTGAAAAAACACCCAACCGGTTTGTAAGCGATCCTCGCTCAAAGATTGATTCAACTCTTTTCACAGGCAAGCAGTTTGGGTTTGTGCAGGCTGGTTATACGATTGATAACACTGACAATTTCCTGTATCCTAAAAAAGGCATCCGGTTTCGTACAAGTGCTGGTATAACGCAGAACCTGGAAGACAGTAAGCAAAATTTTCCGTGGCTTAATTCGAGTATATCAGCATACGCAACCACCGGTAATTTTACTTTCGCGATTCGATCCGGCGTCGGAACTATTTTTAGTAACGAATATGAATTTTACCAGGCAAACACACTTGGTGGCACTACTAATTTGAGAGGATACCGAAGAAGCCGATTCGCAGGTCGTACCAGTGTATATGAAAATGCCGAGATCAGGTGGAAATTTCGAAGCACCAACTTATACATAATCAAGGGTCACATAGGACTTATAGGTTTTGCGGATGGTGGAAGAGTTTGGATACCTGATGAAAGTTCCGACAAATTCCATTGGGGTTATGGCGGAGGATTCTTCATTCTTCCTTACAATAAGTTAGCGTTTACTGTCACCTACGGGATGTCCGAGGAAGATCAATTGGTTAATATACGCGCCGGATTTTTATTCTAATTTTTGACCTTTATTCACGTTATGATGAGCGGATGTGTTTATTAGCTGAGTGGCCGATAGACAAAACAAATGTTTGATGGTTAGCCATTGGCGTTAGAGCTGGTATTGATTGATAGATGAAGTGATTAAATCAAATCATATTCCACTTTAATCACGGCTAAGGCCATCTCATCGAGCTAGTGATTATATGTGGCTAAGGAGAGAAGAAATGTTGATGGATTTAAGGTAAGGGTCGAGCTGATCGGTATGGGAAAAGCTTTTAATTTTTTCCATTTTACCCTGGAAGTATTGATAGAACACTTCCACGTAAAATCCATCAATCTGGTACAGGAGAACTTTATGGAAACCATCCTGCCTTGCTCCTATTAACACACCGGCACTCCACAGTAACTCTATTTGCCTCACTTCATCCAGACAATTGAATTGATACATGGTCATTATACCTGTATATTGATTTACCGATAACATAAACAAAAGTTCTACCTCGTTATTTAAGGCATCCGGCGTGCTTTTTTGGATGAATTTGTAGAAGCCGTTCTACAATACCGGGATTATCATGCGCTGATTAGCCCATTAATTAGCCCATTAACTAGTCAACATGAGTTCTTATAAGGCAATCTGCAATGGTTAACCGGCTAATCATCGGATCGGCTCATCAATTCCCATGTCGGGTCATAAAGGCAGGGATAAATACTAAATTTCCGGGATTGATTTTTGTTACATTGGTGGTACATTGCCTTAAATCAATATTTCTGTCTGCAACTTTCGGTGATTATTAACCTTAAACTTTACGTATGGAAAATTTCCTCACATGTATTTCGAGGGCCTGTGTTTGTATTCTCATCAGTTGAAACGCTGAACACCCACATCAAAACATTTACGGAAAATTGAATGTACACTCGCGCTCGCAACTAGCCGCAAAATATAAGGTCATATAATACCCTTGCTCGAAGGGCTAGGAAGCCCAAAGCTTTACAATCGCGTCGGTGAGATAAATCATTTCCTGGTATGAACTGGGTTTGGTAAGGAAACAGTTTGCTCCTAGCTCGTATGATACGATGCGATCTTTGTCAAGAGAGGATGTGCTGAAAACCACCACCGGGATATGATGGGTCCTCGAATCCTTTTTTATTTCCTTAAGAGCTTCACGGCCATCCTTTCCAGGCATATTCAGATCGAGCAATATAAGCGCAGGAAATTCGGCATCCGGAGTGGATTGCAAGAATTCGACAAGCATGTCTCCATTTTCCAACAACACAAATTTTCTGTCGGGGTTACTTTCAAGAAAGGCGTCTTTAATAAGTCCTCTGTCATCTGAATCGTCGTCTACGATTACAATGGGGTTTTTTGAAGTCATAATTAAATCGGGATAATAATAGTAAAAATAGATCCTTTGTTTGGCTCACTTTTGGCTATGATAGTTCCTCCATGATTTTCCGTAATGCGCCTGCAAATGGCAAGTCCTATTCCCGTTCCCTCGTATTGGCTTCTTGTATGAAGTCTCTGGAAAATTGTAAAAATTCTTTCTGTAAACTGTTTATCGAATCCAATGCCATTGTCTTTAAAATTTATTTGCAGGTACTTGTTGGCCTTCGCAAGGTTATATGATTTTACTTCTCCCGGATTTAAATATTTATGTGTAATAGTAACATGAGGTGCAATCCCCGGTCGTACAAACTTCAACGAATTACTTAGCAGGTTCTGAAATAGTTGCCGGAATTGTGAAGGTACGATGTTCGCTTCAGGTAGCTGGTCGCATTTTATGACAGCTTTGTTTTCGTCAATGTTATGGTCAAGCGTTTGAATCACATCATCCAGTATGGCCTTAAGGCTGAACATCTCGAATTCTTTGTTTCCCGTGATCATTGAAACAGACAGCAGGTCATTAATCATCTGCTGCATCCGTTTCGAAGACGAAATGATCTTCTCGAGATAGTTGCGGCCCTCATTATCTAAAGCTGCATTACTCGTCGAGAAAAGGCGGTCGCCAAAGGTTGAAATTTTTCGTAAGGGTTCTTTTAAGTCATGGCTTGCCACGTACGCATATTCCTCCAGGCTTTTGTTCGATTGCTGAAGTTCAATCGTCTGGTGAAACAATTTTTCTTCGATTTCACGGCGCTCGGTAATATCAAGAGCTGCGCCCAGGACCTCAGATATTTTTCCATCGACCGTTCTTTTAAATACTATCTCTCTTACTAAAAGCCATCTCCATTCTCCGTTTTTATGTTTCATCCTGCATTCAAACTGAAACAATGATTTGGGGTGTTCAGCATCGTTATACTCGTGTAACCTGTCTTTCATCTTAGTGGCATCGGAAGGATGATATAGTTCAGGAATAACCATGTTTCCAAATGCGACGATTTCTTCCGGAATGTATCCAAGCACAGAATCAATTTCCTTGTTTATGTATAGTACTGATCCGTTCTTTACATCAAACAGGTACAGGATTGTTGGCGACGCATCTGCAATATGCCTGATAAAATATTCCTGTTCCAAAACCTTTTCTTCAGCCTCCATTCGCTCTGTAATATCAATGGAAATAGTTAGTAGATGCTCAACCCTGCCCTCAGCATTGCGGTCGAAGATAGTCCCGAAAGTATGAAACCACTTGTATTTGCCGTTTTTGTGGCGCATGCGATACTTGAATTCTACAATGGTGTTGTTTTCCGTTTCCCCATTTGAATTTGCCAATTTCATCGCGGTGTTATTTTTTTCCACCATGAGTGGCAAATCCTCGGGATGTACCAGCTTCACAAAAAAGGGTACGCCTTCATCCATCACCTGTTCAGATTCATAGCCCAGCAATTGTTCCATGCCTTTGCTGACAAAACGAAACTTCCCGATGTTCACATTATAAGACGCAATGATAGAAGGAGTGGCATCAGCGATCTTTTGAATGAAGTTCTGGTTCTCTCTTAGCTGATGTTCAATAAACTGCTGCTCTGTCACATCCTGGGTAGTCCCAAATATCCCTATGACATTCTTCTGATCATCAAACAGAACCTCACCCTTCACATGTACTGTTCTGGTAGTACCGTCTTTCCATTGGTTACGATGATTTAACTCGAAAGGATGCGCATCAATAGCAGCTCGTTCAATAAATTCCTGGATCCTTCTCCTGTCTTCGGGATGAACCAGCTCTAAAAAGCTCTCCCGCATTATTTCAATACTCTGCGGTTCCAGTCCGTAGATTCTGAAAAGCTCATCGGACCAGGTCATTTTATGATCTGCAAAAAAATACGTCCAGTTTCCGATATGAGCGATCGCCTGCGCCTGTTTATAAAGTGCATCGCTCGTTTGCAAAATATCGATCAAGGCTTGCCGCTCGGTTGCATCCTGTGCGGTTCCTACAAGTTTGTACGGTATCCCGTTTTTATCAAGTAATGCTTCACCCTTCGAGTGAATTGTTTTCGTCGTCCCATTCCTGGATATGATACGGTGGTAATAATCATAGGGCCGATGAGTTTCAAGGCATTTCTGGATTGTATTCTTTACATTTTGGAAATCATCCGGATGAATGAAAGACAAGTACTTTTCGTAGTTGATAGTTTCAATCTCTGGATTCAAATCGTAAATGCGGTATAATTCGTCCGTCCACTCAATTCGGTTTTCACGAATATCCCAACTCCAATTTCCCAGGTGCGCTATCGCCTGGGCCTGTTTATACAATTGTTCATTATGCTTAAGGCTCCTGATAAGGGTTTGCTTCTCTGTTACGTCCTGAACCGTACCGACCAGTTTATACGGTTTCCCTTCTTTGGGATCTGTTAGCACTTCACCGCGGGCGTGCAGAATTTTTTCAACCTTATTTTTTGTGATAATACGATAATAAAAATCGAATGGTTCAACTTTCTCTATTGCCTTTCTGATCTCACTCTGAACATGTTCAACATCTTCCGGATGTTGCATGGCTGCCACTTCCTCATTCGTTATTTTTTTGCTAAACGGATCCAATCCGTAGATCCGGTACAGCTCCTCTGTCCACGTGAGTTCTCTATTCACAAGATCCCATGTATAATTTCCGATATGCGTGAGTGCTTCTGCCTGCTTATACAATTCTTCGCTACGCTGAAGACGTTCCAGGATTTTATGTCGTTCGGTAACGTCCATAACCGTTCCGTTCATCTTCACCTTCTTTCCATCCTTGTATATTACTTTTCCCTTGGACCACAACACTTTCTCTTTTCCGTTAACTATATATCTGAATTCACAATCATAGACCCCGGTTTCTTCGAACGCTTTTTGCAAGGCTCGTTCTACCTTTTCCCGGTCATCGCTATGAACTTTGGTCATGAACTTTTCAATACCCTCGCTTTCCTGAAGTTCGAAGATTTTCCTAAGTTGGGGTGTTTCCTTAGAGCCATCCGCGGTAAGGTCCCACTCAAAACTTCCGATCTCGGTAAGTTCCTGGGCTTCCAGTAATTTTTCTTCCCGATAGTCGAGCTCACGAGCAGTTTCTTTTTCAGAGTTTATGTCCAGAGCGATGCCTATTATCTCAACGGGAATTCCTTCTTCGTCACGTTTAAATACCGTTTCATACGTTCTTATCCAGCGGTAGTTATTTTTGTGATCTTTCAATCGGTATTCAGCAGATCGCACTTCTCCATCTGCAGCAGTAGAAAAAGCTTTCACATATTGGTCTAGCCCACTTATATCTTCGGGATGGATTAGCAGAGAAAACACTGAGGTACTCATTCTTTTCATCTCTTCACTGCTGTAGCCGAAGAACTCTTCGAGTTTTTTATTGCTATAGATTTCCCTTTGTTCTTTAAGATCAAAGACATAAATAATTCCCGGAGATGTATCTGTAATTTTTTGATTAAAGTGCAACTGCTCACGGATATCGTCTTTCAGCAATTGCATGTACGTATTTGTTGAAGCCGTTTCGGAAGCGAGCATGAACCGGTCGATCTCTTTTACCAGCTCAATACTTTCTAAGATATCGATTGTATAGAATGGAATGAACTGCAAAAGTGCCTGCTTCCGCGAATAGTTTATGAGAGTTATATCCCCGGCTGATATTTCATTTTTGTTTAAGACAGGCAACTGGTTAGATAACCATTTTTCTAAAGAAGAGTCAATCTGCTCTTTTGCCTTGTTATTGGCAAGGAAAGTCAAAAACTCACCGCATGTGACTTTTCCAATCTGCAGAATTTTATCTTCAGTCAGGAATTCTAAAAATTTCCAAAGCGGAACGTGTATCTCTTTTGAGATCCTTAATTGTTCGTGTACATAAGCATCTAAATGGTTTTGCAGCACGAACTTCGCGAATCCAGGCAGATACCTGAGATCTGTAACGTCAAGGTGGGCTTTCACTACAGTCTTCAACGTGATATATAATTATTGGAAATTTAAAATTTTTATGGGAGAATTCCGGGTGTAACTATATTTATCTAAAAGTACTGGCATAGTTTTTATGAATTCACAATAAATAGAGAATTCCTAAATCAGCAAGTATGCCAAAAGAAAAAAAGAACCGCGACGAATATCCCAACCTAAGCGACAAAGACGAACGTTGGAAACAACAGGATGAATTTGATTCTGGCGGTGTCCAGCGTCAACAGGAAGACGAGGACAAAAATGCTTCTATCCCTAATCGAGATTCTGTTGATGATAAAGAGCGAAGAAAAGAGAACGGTTAAGGTTTAAAGTTTAAAGTTCAAGGTTTAAAGTTCAAATAGGCTTTAAGTGATATGTCAGCAAGACCTAATCCCTTACATTTTAAACCTTAAACCATTTTATCGTCCAGCACTGCCCGGGACTCAGACATGATTTCTGCCTGGTATTTTTCAAGTCCTCGCTCGAGACAATCCATCGCTTTGTTCAGCGCATCCGTGTTCAGAACATAAGCAAATCGCACTTCATTCGATCCAAGTCCCTTTGTTCCATAAAAACCTGTAGCCGGAGCAAGCATCACCGTTTGTTGTTCATGATTGAATGATTCAAGCAACCATTGGCAGAATTTATCCGCATCATCAATTGGTAAACGGCCGATCGCATAAAACGCACCTCCTGGCTTAGGACAAAAGACTCCAGGCATTTCGTTCAATCTTTTAACGAGCACATCACGCCGTTTTTTGTATTCCGCCTTTGTTCCATCAAAATAATTATCCGGCAGATCAATGGCTGCTTCTGCTAGTATCTGGGCAAATGATGGTGGACTCAGTCGCGCCTGCGCAAACTTCAACACGGTATCAAGTACCTTTCTGTTTTTTGTAACTAATGCGCCAATCCTTCCACCGCATGCACTATATCGTTTTGAAATAGTATCCATCAGCACCAGATGTTCATCGACTCCTTGCAAATGCATTGCGCTTGTGTGTTCACCTTCGTAGCAAAACTCACGATACGCCTCATCTGAAAACAGGTAGAGATTATGCTTCAAAATAATCTGCTTCAGTGTTTCCATTTCTTGCCTACTATATAAATAACCGGTTGGATTGTTTGGATTGCAAATAACAATCGCTTTGGTTTTGGTCGTAATCACCTTTTCAAATTCTTCGATGGGCGGCAATGCAAACCCTGTTTCAATCGACGATGTGATTGGTTTTACAATTACATCGGCAGCTACGGCAAACCCGTTGTAATTTGCATAAAATGGCTCGGGAATGATCACTTCGTCTCCTGCATCGAGACAACTCATAAAGCCAAACAATATAGCCTCGGAACCTCCGGTCGTCACAATGATTTGGGTATAGTCGATATCAATACCTGTTTTTTTATAGTATTCAACCAACTTGCGTCGATAACTTTCATTACCGGCGCTATGACTGTATTCGAGCACCTTAAAATCGGCATGTCGAACGGCATCAAGTATTTGTTTAGGTGTTTCAATATCAGGTTGCCCAATATTTAAATGATAGACTTTGATTCCCTTTTTTTTTGCAGCCTCTGCGAAAGGAACCAGTTTCCTGATGGGAGAAGCCGGCATATGCTGTCCCCGATGCGATATTGTGAGCATGTAAACTGATTTATACTTAAGAGGTGCAAGATAAGAAAGTAAGCCTGACAATAGGAGATGCCGCGAATTACAGGAATTATCGCTAACAGGTTTTTGAGCATAGGAGCAAAAAAAATCCTTTCCCCAAAAATGGAAAGGATGAATAAGTTAGAGCACTATGAGTATTAGCTTCATTCGCTCCAATTGGCGCAAATTCGTGTCATAAAACTCGTGTCATCAATTACCGCCAGTCTTAGGCGTCTTAGAACCTTTTTCTTTTTCAAACTTTGCATAGTCTTCCGATGTAAGTACTTCTCCTGTAATCCTGATTTCAAGTGGAGTGTCTATACCGGCAAGTTTTACAGTGATTGTTTTGTTGAATGGTCCGGCTGCAGCTGCATTGAAGCCAGCGGTGATCTTATCAGATTTTCCGGCAGCTATGGGTGCCTGTGGGAAAACGGGCGTTGTGCATCCGCAGGATGGAGTAGCTGATTGAATAATTACAGGTTTATCGCTGGTATTCGAAAAGACAAACTCGTGATTGACGGGAGTATTTTGTTTGATCTTGCCGAAATTGTGACTCAACTCTTTAAACTTTACCAGGTCTTCTGCCTTCTTTTGCTGAGTGGCGTTTTGTGCAAATAATGTAGCTGAAACAAAAACAGCTGTAATTGCGAGCATAATTTTCTTCATATTCTATTTATTTGTTTGTTTAAGTAAAGATAAAGATGGATTTACGGGCGCAGAAGTTGTCGGCCCCTTATATACTGCTCCGGAGATCGTCAACGTGGCTGATTGAGAACCGTTATATTGAACCGAAATAGTCTTGGTAAATGGTCCCTCGGCGGCAGCATTGTACCCTACTTTAATGAAGGCCGAGGCACCGGGCGCGATCGCCTCCTTGGTCCATTCCGGTGTGGTGCAACCGCAGGATGCCTGGACGTTTTCAATTTTTATCGCCTCCTTGCTGTTGTTTACAACCTCGAAATTATGGGTAACGGGTCGGTTCTGCTGAATTTTGCCGAAATCAAAGTTTGTTTCCTTAAAGCGCAGAGTTTCAACAACACGGGCAGCAGGTGTAGATGATTGTGCAGAGACTTGAACCATACAAACTGCCACTAGTAATAGGGTCAAAGTTCCTTTCATGATACGTCTTTCGATGAGTGATAAAATTACAGCTAAAACGTCCGAATTGTCAACAAATTTTCCGATTAAGTTTAAATTTTAACACGTGAAGCTTTGGTACCTGAACCTGTAAGTCTTGTTCACCCGTTTGTTCAGCTGATCCCAAAGACGTTATAGCTTTTCTCCGGACTTCTCCCAAAAGAGCTCATCGCGTTTTTGTCGATCCCAGATAGTTATACACTTGATTTTCACAGTTTAAAATGGCAGCCTCTGATTTTTCCCGCGGGGGGAATTCTTTTATAAAATTCCTGTAGGTTTGCCACATGGAAAACGTTTCAACTGCGGATTCTCTTGCTTATGAAAAACTTTCCTTCGAGCGCTTTCGGGACGAGGTGTTGAAAGATTATAGAATTGCATGTGAGAGCAGGGAGGCAAGTCTTCTTGGACGAAAGGAAGTGCTTACCGGAAAGGCTAAGTTTGGCATATTTGGAGATGGAAAGGAAGTCGCGCAGATTGCCGTTGCTAAATTTTTTCAACCGGGCGATTTTTTATCAGGTTACTACCGCGATCAGACGCTCGCTTTTGCGAGTGGCCAGGCAACAATGGAAGAGTTTTTTTCACAACTGTACGCTGATCCAGATTCAGCAAATGAACCTCACAGTTCCGGCCGCCAGATGAACTCGCATTTTGCTACAGCAATGATCGATGAACACGGCGACTGGCTCGATATAGCGAATCGCAAAAATATTGCTGCCGGAATGGCTCCAACAGCCGCCCAAATGCCAAGGTCTCTCGGATTTGCACTGGCGTCAAAGCTTTTCAGGCACTCTGCCGCCTTACAGGATCTTACTGATCTAAGCAACAATGGGAATGAAGTGTGCTTCTGCACTATCGGTGATGCATCCACTTCTGAAGGCCATTTTTGGGAAACGATCAATGCAGCCGGTGTTCTGCAGGTTCCATTGGCAATTTTTGTGTGGGATGATGGCTATGGAATTTCGGTGCCCCGGGAATACCAAACGGTGAAAGGCTCAATATCAGAAGCATTGAAAGGAATGCAAATCGGCGACGAAACAAATGGTGTCGAAATATACAAGCTGAAAGCCTGGGATTATGCAGGAATGTGCGAGGTATTTGAGACAGCCATACAGAGAATCCGCGATTCGCACATTCCTGCACTGTTTCATATAGAGGAGGTAACTCAGCCGCAAGGCCATTCAACCTCCGGAAGTCATGAACGCTACAAATCGGCTGAACGGTTAGAATGGGAGAGGGAATGGGATGCAAACAAAAAAATGCGCGAGTGGATTTTATCAAATGCGCTCGCCAGCGAGGATGAACTCGACGAGATAGAAGTCCAGTCCAAAACTTTTGTACGGCAAAGCAGGCATACGGCATGGGAAAAATTCAGTGCTCCTATTAAGGAACAGGTGAATAGATCGGTAGCCCTGTTAGACGAAATTATTAGCCGTGGAATTCATGAAAATAAATTGAAGAACATTGCAGGGACATTGAAGTCAAACCGCGAGCCCCAACGTAAGGATGTTTTGAAGGCGCTTCATACCGCAGGTCTAATTATCGGCGATTCACCAGTGGCGGAAAATCTAAATACTTTTTATAAGGAATTATTGCAGGAAGGGTACAACTTCTACAGCACTCACCTGTATGATGAAAGTTCAAAAAAGATTTCGAACGTATCAGCAACGTCACTCGAATATTCAGACGACGCGAGTTTGCTAAATGGATTCGAGATACTCAACAGGTATTTCGACCAGCTATTCAAAAGCAACTCCAAAGTATTAGCCTTTGGAGAGGACGTCGGTAAGATTGGCGATGTAAACCAGGGTTTCGCCGGCTTGCAGTCAAAGTATGGTGAGCACCGGATCTTCGACACAGGTATACGTGAACTGACGATTGTTGGACAAGCCATCGGACTTGCAATGCGTGGGTTGCGACCAATCGCAGAAATCCAATATCTCGATTATATTCTGTATGGTCTGCAGCCGCTCAGTGACGATGCGGCGTCGCTGCAATGGCGCACGAAAGGACGCCAAAGCTCTCCTTTGATTATCCGCACAAGGGGTCATCGACTTGAAGGGATATGGCATAGCGGATCGCCAATGGGGTTGATGATACACTCGCTAAGAGGTTTTCATGTGTGCGTGCCGCGCAATATGGTGCAGGCAGCTGGCATGTACAACACGTTACTGATGGGAAACGATCCTGCTATTGTGGTCGAAAGCCTGAATGGTTACAGGCTGAAGGAAAAGCTGCCTGAAAATTTATTGTCATATCGGGTACCTCTAGGTGTACCTGAAATCATAAGAGAAGGATCTGATGTGAGTATTGTATCATACGGTTCTGTCTTACGGATCATCCAGGAAGCAGCAGAGATACTGGAGGAAATGAATATAGATTGTGAGATAATAGATATTCAAACCTTACTACCATTCGACATACGTGAAACCATTCTTTCTTCACTTAAGAAAACCAACAGGATTGTTTTCATCGATGAAGATGTTCCGGGCGGAGCAGCGGGATATATGTTCAACAACGTAATGGAAGAACAAGGAGGATACCGATGGCTGGATGTTGCGCCGAGAACGATAACCGGAAAAGCACATCGCCCGAGCTATGGAAGCGATGGTGATTATTTCAGCAAGCCGAATACAGAAGAAATTGTAGATGTGATCAGGCAAATGATGGCGGAATAGATCTTAAAATTTTTTGTTGCCACGGATCAAAGGGATTTGCACGGATTTTTTCCATGTTAATCAATCCGTGGCAACAAATATTCTTCACGAGACAAAGAAATTGCATGCAAACCATTTCATGATCTATACAATTTACCAGGTTGATGCTTTCACTGACAGGCTTTTTGGCGGTAACCCGGCTGCTGTAGTTCCATTGAAGGAATGGATAGATGATGCTTTAATGCAGAAGCTGGCGATGGAGAATAATTTGAGCGAAACGGTTTTCTTTGTTCCATCAAATACAACAGATGCGGATTATGAAATAAGGTGGTTTACACCCGTTTTGGAAATCAATCTTTGTGGACATGCAACACTTGCTTCAGCCTTTGTACTTTTTAATAAATTGGGCTATTTAAAAGAAACTATTCGATTCCAATACAAAAGTGGTTTGCTCAGCTGTATAAAAAGGAACGGCGTCATTGAGATGGATTTTCCAGCCTGGAAACCTGAACCTGCCAAAGAAGATTATTCGAACGTTATAGAAGCACTCGGGCGAATTCCTGTCGAAGGTATTTATAAGCACCGGGATGTTTTGGTTGAAGTGCGTGGGGAAGAACTCGTAAGAATGTGTGCGCCTGATTTCACTTTACTAAAAAAAATTGGTGAGAAAGTGATCATCACATCCAGGGGCAACGAGGTCGATTTCGTGTCAAGATTTTTTGCACCAGTGGCTGGAATCGATGAGGATCCGGTTACCGGATCTGCCCATTCGCAGCTGATTCCTTTTTGGGCCGAGAAGTCAGGAAAGAACAAATTCCATGCAAAGCAACTGTCCGAAAGGGGAGGAGAACTATGGTGCCAGTATCTTGGGGAAAGAGTTACAATGGCAGGGAAATGCGTGTTTTATATGAAAGGAGAAATCGAATTATAAATTTTATCCATTGCTTTCCAGTTCTGAAAAACGGTTTGTACGATATTGGCAGGAGCAGCGCACCGGCGGTCGCTGGTCTTATTACGCGTTGTATATCGCCATCGGAACCGTTATGGCGACCATCATATTTTCTACTTTTTTGTTTTTATTCCTCCAGGCCATTTTTGGGTCTCTCAGTTTTTGGATCGGTTTATCTGGGGGATTTTTAATCAGTGCCATAGCCACAATACTCACATGGTCTTTCAACGAAAAAAAATTTAAAAAAATTATCAGGCGGGAGATCGATAACGGGATTGAAAAAGAGATTTCATAATTCGGTATTTATCACAAAACACTTAAACATAGATTTCCTGTTTATTTTCTTCGTGGCTTGGTGCCTTTGTGGCTTTCGTATTTGTTAGTCAAAAAGCCACAAAGGCACCAAGGCACGAAGAAGGCTTGAGGTCACACAAGTTTTACTACTGCACGCATCAGTTCAGAAATCTTGCTTTTACATCAGGCGACGGTATCATGCAGGTTTTCCTTTTCCCAAACCATTTGTAACGGTTACGGGCAACGAGGTTGTAGACGGCATCGCGTAAGAATGGAGGAACAATCCAAAAAACTTGCGTCCATTTCCAATACCAGGGAAGCTTTTTTAAAACATTCAACGAAGCTGTTGAACGTAAATATGCTTTTTGACCGTCGATCAAAACGAAAGAATCAAAATCACTGAAGGGTAGGTTATGTTTTTGTAAGAGTTGTTGACCAGATGCCGACTGAAGAGGAGCGAAAACAAACTTTTTTTGTTTATCCTGCCTGATGATGAAGTTCACCATCGAATTGCAGTAATTACAAACACCATCGAAAAGTATTACGGGCTTGCGCGGATCGTTCATACCCTAAAGGTAAATGCTAAATATAATTTTAAAATTTGAGGATTTGAAAATTTGAAAATTCAAGAGCAAATGATAATCACTTTCAAATTTTCAAATTTGCTGGTGCACTTACTTTAAATTATAAAACACTTTTTGAACATCTTCATCCTGCTCAAGCCTATCGACCAATTTGAGAACATCCTGTGCCTGGTCTTCCGGTAATTCAACGGTAGATGCCGGGATCCATTCAATTTCAGCACTTATTGGAGTGATGCCTTTTTCTTCCAACGCTTTTTGCATATTTCCAAAATCGTTGAAAGCACAACGGGCCACCAGGGTTTCTTCACCATTCTCACCAGTACCTTCTCCCAATTCTTCCAGTCCGAAGTCAATCAGCTCAAGTTCAAGCTCCTCCGCATTCAAACCTTCAGGTTTCATTTTAAACACGCCCATCTTCTTAAACTGGAAGCTTACACTTCCACTATTTCCCAAAGTGCCATTTCCTTTATTAAAGTGCGACTTCACATTCGCTACCGTTCTTACATGATTGTCTGTAGCAGTTTCGACCAGTATGGCCACGCCATGCGGGCCGTAACCTTCATATAGGATTTCGTCATAATTCTCCATATCCTTACCCTGAGCACGTCTGATAGCTGCCTCCACGCGGTCTTTGGGCATATTCACACTCTTTGCGTTTTGCATGCAGCGTCGCAGGGCCGGATTTGTATTTGGGTCCGGTCCGCCTGCCTTTACGGCAATAGCGATTTCCTTCCCGATGCGGCTAAACTGTTTCGCCATCCGATCCCATCTGGCAAACATCGTTGACTTACGAACTTCAAAAATTCTTCCCATTGTTTGTCTTATTGTTTAATGTCTTCGGTGGACCGTCGACCGTCACCGAAATACCGGGCGCAAAAATAAATCAACCTCCTATATCTCCGAAATTCTGGCCTGATAAAATAACACGGGTTGATGGGGTTGATTTTGTGTCATCCAGAACTGATTTAATTCTTCAATGCTTAATTCAAGTGCAGAAATGGCGATTTCAAATTCCTGTTCATCGATCTTCAGTTGCAGAAAAGGCTTCTTATAGAAATAATCGCATATGAGTTCAGTAAATCGAAGGCAATCACTATAATCAGGAATATTGGCTATGATAAAAATAGTAAACGCATATAATGAATTGTCGAGCGGTGGGGTGACCGGGAAACTTTTCGAGTTTGACACGTTGCCGAAACGTAACAGCTCTATGCGAAGATGCTTGGTTTTCCAGGTAGTGTCAGAGAGTATCTTAGTGTTTCGCAGCTTTATTTTTTTGGCTTCAAAATGTTTAAAAATATTCTCTCCAATCGTATCAAATATTTCAGGCAACATTCCTTTCGAATTTATTTTCTCAATTTACATCAAACCATAAAAAAACCGCCTTTAAAAGGCGGTTTGATGAAGTATTCGCAAACTATTTTCTAATGAGCCTGCTCAGATATACAATCGCATGCAAGGCTGCAAATACCAATGAAAAGTAAAACAACGCGGTGTCATCGGCGTTAATGGCATTGTGGTGAACAAGCGCAACCACTACAAGCAAAATAACCAGCCCGAGGCCACTCCAGCCAATTACCTTATTTCCCTGTGAGATTGTTTGGGGCTGTCCGCCCGACAAGAGACTTTTCCTGATGCCATACCATAGATAAATATCGAATCCGATCATCATCCACACGATGAGGCGGATCCATGTATCCAGCGGTAAAAAAACCATCATAAACAAGCAGGTTGCAACACCCAATATCGGAACTAGTGGCACCAATGGAGTTTTGAATGAACGGGGAGCATCAGGCATATTCTTACGCAACACCATAACCCCCATGCACACAAGTATAAACGCGAACAATGTACCAATACTTGTCATTTCTCCCACCACACGTGCCGGTACAAATGCGGCAAACAGGCTCACGAAGATCATGAAGAGAAGGTTATTCTTTGAAGGCGTCCGAAATCGAGGATGTACGTCAGAGAATACTTTGGGCAATAAACCATCCTTACTCATACTGAAAAACACGCGGCTTTGACCCATCAGCATCACAAGTATTACAGAAGAGTATCCTGCGAGAATAGCGACTAGAATCGCCCGGTTCAACCATGGATAATCAGGCTCAATCACCCCACTTGCGTTAGTCGTGCCCATATGTTCAATCGCGACCGCTACTGGAGCAATACCATCCTGCCCCCGGAAGGTTGAATAACTTGTTACTCCTGTCATCACATGGGCAAAAAGAATGTATAATATGGTGCAAATGGCCAGGGATCCCAGGATACCTATCGGCATATCTTTCTTTGGATTTTTAGCTTCCTGTGCTGCGGTACTGACCGCGTCAAACCCAATATAAGCAAAGAATACAATGGCGGCTGCGCGAATGATTCCACTGAAACCGAATTCTCCAAACGTGCCGGTGTTATCCGGTATGTAAGGAACATAATTGCTTTCGTTGATATATTTCCATCCCAATACGATGAAGATTAATACAACAGTCACCTTTAAGGCTACAATGAATCCATTCACTGTTGCGCTTTCTTTTGTCCCCTTAATAAGCAGTAAACTCATCAGAACGACGATGAACACTGCAGGTAAGTTTATCATACCGCCGTCCCAGGGTCCGACTGTCAAGGCCGTCGGTAGATGAACATCGAAACCTTCGAGAAATTTAACCAGGTAACGGCTCCAGCTGATACTAACAGTCGCTGCACCAACAGCGTATTCAAGTACAAGATCCCATCCGATTACCCAGGCAATGAATTCCCCCATTGTAGCATATGAATAAGTATAAGCACTCCCCGCAACCGGGATCATGGAAGCAAATTCGGCATAACAGAGCCCTGCAAAGCCGCAACCTAAAGCGGCAACAATAAATGAGATGGTGATAGCCGGTCCTGCCTGATTTGCTGCGGCTCCCCCGGTAATAGAGAATAACCCGGCGCCAATGATAGCTCCTATACCTAAGGCAACTAGTCCCCGTGCACTTAAGGTTCTTTTTAATGTATGGGTACTTGTATCCTGAGCCTCTGCCAACAAACCGGCAAGAGGTTTCTTTACGAATAAACTCATAAGTTAGTTGATTAGTTTATTTGGTTCTGATAGGTAATTATGCGGAAAGATAAAGATTTCTCCAGATTGCCAAATTAAACATTTGCAAGTTGTTATTAAAGAATATCACCTCGATTGGTCATGATCGTTTTATCCATTTAATATTATATTGCACACTTATCATATAGGTTCATGAAAAAAGGAAACCGGCTCACTTTGTTCATTCTGATTGCCATGTTGGCTGGTATCATAACAGGTTACATCATTCATCGAAACGCTTCGCCGGAAACAATACAGAAATTCTCGATTAATATAAGACTGCTTACAACTATCTTTTTGAGGCTTGTAATGATGATCATTGCTCCACTGGTGTTTTCAACCCTGGTGGTTGGAATTGCAAAACTGGGCGACATGAAAACAGTTGGCAGGGTTGGAGGAAAGGCTCTTCTTTGGTTTGTGACTGCTTCATTGGTTTCCCTGTTGCTGGGGATGTTGCTCGTTAACATCTTTCAACCAGGCGCGGCTATCGACTTGAGTAATGCTGACACAGCAGGAGCAAAGGATCTGATCGGCAAAACACAGGAGTTCTCGCTGTTGAAATTCGTTGAGCACGTTTTTCCCAAAAGTGTGATCGAAGCGATGGCCACCAACGAGATCCTGCAGATTGTGGTTTTCAGTATTTTCTTTGGAGTTGCCACTACTTCAATCGGTGATTACGCAAAACCCGTCGTTAAGGCCTTAGAAGCTGTGTCGCATGTGATATTAAAAATGGTAGGATACGTCATGAACTTTGCTCCTATCGGCGTTTTTGGAGCCATCGCTGCGGTGATCGCTACAAAAGGACTGGAGGTATTCAAGTTCTACGGTTTGTATCTTTCTTACTTCCTTATCGGCATTGCCATCCTTTGGGCGATTCTGCTGGCGGTAGGCTTCCTGATCCTGAAAAATCGCATTCCCGCGCTTTTGCGACGGATCGCGCAGCCGCTACTTGTCGCGTTTAGTACGACGAGCAGCGAGGCCGTGTTTCCAAAGCTCACCGAGGAGCTTGAAAGATTTGGATGCCGCGATAAAATCGTGGCTTTTATTTTGCCTCTCGGCTACTCATTCAACCTCGACGGCAGCATGATGTATATGACCTTTGCCAGTCTTGCAATTGCGCAGGCATATGGAATCCATATCGATCTCGGCACACAGCTTACGATGTTGCTCGTTTTGATGTTGACAAGCAAGGGAATTGCAGGTGTCCCGAGGGCATCACTGGTGGTAGTAACCGCTACTTGTGCAATGTTTGGAATACCACCCGAAGGAATTGCATTGATCTTACCAATCGATCATTTCTGTGATATGTTTCGGACGATGACCAACGTATTGGGTAATTCTCTTGCGACTGGTGTTGTTAGTAAATGGGAAGGAGAGTTAGACAGCTAAGGGAAGATGTACGATGTAAGATGTACGATGTAGGAATGTTTTAAGTAAGAGGTACGAAGTAATGTGCTAAACGAGATATGCGGTGTATGAGTTATCGATGAAGATGTGACTGAAAGGAAGTGTGACCGGTGAGATTTGTTGGATTATTTTTTAAGTATTTCAACATTCACCACTCACCATTCACCATGTCATGCAAAACAAAAATTATGCTTGATCTGATATTGTTGGATTTTCATTGGAGTCAATTATTACAACCTCAATTTTATATTGATAACGGCGGATTGTGGTTAGTGCTTTTTATCATTTTTGCAGAGACAGGTTTGTTTGCCGGATTTTTTCTGCCAGGAGATTCCCTTTTGTTTGTTTCAGGTATTTTCAGCACGCAGCTGGCGGCTTCGGTCTATGACACGGGAAATGATTTTTTAAATCTCGTCATAATTGTTGCTTTAACATCCGTTGCCGGCATTGCAGGAAATGCAGTTGGTTTTTGGACGGGCCGGTGGATTGGACCGGCCATGTATACCTGGAAGGACAAGTTTTTATTCAAGCAACGATATTTGCACCAGGCAAAAGAATTTTACGATAAGCATGGAGGTGGTGCCATTGTGTTTGCAAGGTTTCTTCCCATCATCCGCACTTTTGCTCCGATCGTCGCCGGGATCGTTTATATGGACCGCAAAAAATTTGCATTTTTTAATATCATAGGTTGTGTTGCCTGGACCTCCTCAATGTTGTTAGCCGGTCATTATCTGCAAAAACTGTTTGTTGAAGAATTTAATTACGACCTCAAAGAGCATCTCGAAGTAATCGTTTTAGGAATCGTGCTGGTTACAACAGCTCCTGTTTTAATCAAGTTATTTTTTGGCAAGAAAAAAGATCCCGCAGAACCGCTTAATTCTTCCGAGTAATGAATACCAAACAACAAAGCGTTTTTTCCATCACTGTTATTGTTGCTGCACTTGGTTACTTCGTCGACATTTATGATTTACTTCTCTTTACCATAGTTCGTGAACCCAGCCTGGAAGGCATTGGCGTCGATCGTTCCGATGCGAAGGCTATGATTGCCGCCAGCACGAAGATCATTAACTGGCAAATGTTGGGGTTATTGATCGGAGGCATTCTTTGGGGAATCATGGGTGATAAGAAAGGTCGGTTGAGCGTATTGTTTGGATCAATCCTGCTGTACTCGATAGCCAATTTTGCTACAGGCTATGTAACCTCGGTAGACCAGTACTCTGCCGCCAGATTTATCGCCGGGATTGGCCTTGCTGGTGAACTGGGTGCTGGCATTACTCTTGTCAGTGAACTGTTGCCAAAAAATAAACGTGGCGTTGGTACTTCCCTGGTGGCAGGCATTGGGTTATTTGGCGCAGTCGCGGCATATTTTACTTATGAGTCTACTGAAAACTGGCGGTTGTGTTACAAAATTGGAGGCGCACTCGGAATCGGACTTCTCTTGCTGCGGATTGGAGTCGCAGAAAGCGGAATGTTTAAAGATGTTCGGCATCAAAATGTTTCCCGCGGTAACCTGCTGATGTTTTTTACAAATGCATACCGGTTCAAGAAATACTTGTTTGCAATTTTGATAGGGCTCCCAACCTGGTACGTGATCGGGATTTTGGTGAATCTTAGCAATAGGTTTGCACAGTCGATATATGGCGAGAATGCTATCATTAGCGGGAAGTCGATCATGTTTGCATATGTAGGAATTGCTTTTGGCGATATTTCCAGCGGGCTGGTGAGCCAGTTATTCAAGAGCCGCAAAAAAACACTTTATCTCTTTTATGCGATGACGATTATTTCAGTAGCATTATTTTTCAGTCCCCTGAATAATAGTGATACAAGCCTGTATATTATTTGTGCGGCACTAGGTTTCAGTACCGGTTTCTGGGCAATTTTTGTCACGATTGGAGCAGAGCAGTTTGGTACGAACCTGCGCGCAACTGCAGCAACAACGATTCCAAATATGGTGCGTGGTTCGTTGCCACTGATTAATCTCCTGTTTATTAATGTGTTTCAGGCGACTTTAGGCTGGAACATTGTGAGAAGCGGTATCATTGTTGGAATCATCGTAATGGTAATTACCCTGATAGCCGCATACTTCACCGAAGAAACTTTCTCAAAAGACCTGAACTATATCGAACATTAGGGTTTAGAAAAGGGTTTGCCACGAATGACACGAAGTATCACTAAGTTTTTTCGTGGCAATTTGTGTAATTCGTGGCAAACTGCAATAACATTCAGTTTAACTAAGCATGAGCGTTCGCGATCGTGTTCTGCGTGAACGCTTTCTGATTTCAAGTCCAGGTTCACTAAGGACACAACGGAAGACTAAAGAACACAAAATGACATTTTTATATCTTAGCGATAATTCGTTACAATTCGCGTAATTAGTGTTGCAATGAAATTTCTCATCATTCGTTTTTCATCGATCGGAGACATTGTGCTTACTACACCGGTCATTCGATGTCTTAAGAAACAGGTTCCTAATGCAGTAATCCATTATGCTACCAAATACGCCTTTCACTCAATCGTTGAATCAAATCCTTATATCGACAAAATTCATTTTTATAACAAT
The DNA here is from genome assembly GCA_036742645.1 of Flavitalea sp. Taxonomy (GTDB): domain Bacteria; phylum Bacteroidota; class Bacteroidia; order Chitinophagales; family Chitinophagaceae; genus Flavitalea. The sequence goes on along the minus strand of DAINQQ010000043.1, from coordinate 4,718 downwards.
GATCTCGATGCATTAATCGACGAGTTAAAGCTAGAGAACTTCGATTACGTAATTGACCTTCATCACAATTTGAGAACTCTCAAGGTAAAGCGGGCCTTAAGAAAAAAATCTTTCTCATTTAACAAGTTGAATATCCGAAAATGGATCTACACAAATTTAAGATGGAATGTCATGCCGGATATTCATATCGTCGATAGGTATCTTGATACTCTAAAATCATTTGGCGTAAAAAACGATGGAGCAGGACTGGATTATTTTATACCGGAAAAACATCGTGTAAAGGAAACTGATATACCGGCGTCGCATCATGCCGGTTATATTGGGGTTGTGATCGGGGCCGCACTGAATACCAAAAAAATGCCCGTGGGTAAATTGAAAACTCTTTGTGCCAAAATAGATCACCCGATCATTTTAATGGGGGGAATGGAAGACAATAAAAACGCTGAGGACATTTCGGCTATCGATCCTGTGAAAGTTTATAACGCCTGTGGAAAGTTTAATCTGAACGAATCGGCTGACCTTGTACGCAGAGCAAAGCTGATCATCACACACGATACCGGTTTAATGCATATTGCCGCTGCTTTGGGAAAACCGATTGTTTCGATCTGGGGAAATACCGTACCCGAATTTGGCATGGCAGCTTATTTTGGAAGGGATAATGGATCCGATACCAGATTTGAAGTGAGTCCCCTTTATTGTCGGCCATGTTCGAAGATTGGATACAAAAAATGTCCGCATGGTCATTTTAAGTGCATGAAAAAGCATGACGAAAGTGAGATTGCACAAAAAGCAGTTCAACTATTGACAAAATCCTGAGCGTTCAAGGTTGTGCAAGGAATAACATCCTTGCATGTCTGTTCAGATGGTGTAATCATACGTAAAGTGTCATCCCTGATTATCATTCCTCACGTCTGTAATGAGGGGCTTAGTAACCTCTTCCAATTTCTTCGTGATTAGATTTTTTTCCGCAGCTGAGGTTGTGAGGCGATATGCTTCTAATAGATACTCCGTTGCTTTCTCCCTATCATGAATCCGTTTGTACAAGTCTCCCAAAACGGCGCTGTAGATATAATGGGAGCTTAGTAACTGGTCAATTTTTGGAATTAAAAGAATTATTTCAATGGCTGTCTGCGTTTCACCCAGTTCTGCAAGCACTACTGCACGGTTCAATTCTACGGTTGGTGATGGTTTGATCTTTAATAGAAGATCATATAGTTTCAACAAGCGTTTCCAGTTTGTATTTTGAAAGTCATTAGTAAGCGAATGTTCAGCGGCTATGGCAGATTCAATATGATAGACCGAAATTATGTTGCCACTGGAAGAAAGACTCAAATAGTATGATCCCATTTTTATCAGGTCAGCATTCCACTTGGAACGATCCTGCTGCGGGAGTAAAATAATTGCGTTGTTTTCGTCGAGCCGGCTGGTAAAACGGGCTGCATCAAAACACATCAACGATAACAACGCGGGTGATGAAGACGATTTTAAAGATGCGTGTTCCACCAAGAGTTTACACAATCGCATGGCTTCTGCACAAAGATCATATTGTATTAGCTCATCCGCCTTAGTTGAGTTATAGCCTTCGTTAAATAATAGATATAAAACCGCATGAACCATCTCGAGTCTTTTATTAAGGTCGCTACCTGCGGGGATTTCAAATTCAATGTTATTCTCCCGTATGAACTGTTTTGCGCGGTACAATCTTTTTTGGATGGTTTCATCGTTTGTGAGCAGCGCCTTTGCAATCTCAAGGACACCGAAACCTGAAACCGTCTTTAACGTAAGTGCAACCTGATCTTCTTCTTTTAAAAGCGGATGGCAGCAGGCGAAGATGAGTCGTAACTGGCTATCAGAAATTTCAGCATCATGAAAAAATTGATCAATGGTATCTTCCGCCTCCTGCCGAAGTCTTGCCGACAACTCCTGGGAATATTGCTGGAAGTTTTGTTGTCGTCTGAAGCGATCGAGAGCTTTGTTCTTGGCTACCCTCATCAACCAGGCCGATGGGTTATCCGGTAACTCAAACTTCCAAACCTGTGTTGCCTTTAGAAATGCTTCCTGTACCACATCTTCAGCCATTTCAAGATTATGAATGCCGAAGATCCGCGTCAGCACAGCAATCATCTTTCCCGATTCATGCCGGAAAAGATGATCTACTATATGCTGGGAGGAATTGTTCATTTTGACACCAATTGGGGAATTGTAGCTAATTAACAATTAACGCTAATTTTTAAGGCGGAAACGATACGATTGTATGATTTGCAAATGGAAACGCGATGCATCAGGGGGTTAAATTTCTTTTACATTTGGGCTAATGAATTATCGTGAGCACAACCATCGTTCATCGTTCGCGTTAATTCGCTACAATTCGCGTAATTAGCGTTATTCAAACTTCATTACTTCCCTCACCTCAACTGCTCCGTTGAAAACGAAATCAGGATACCCGGTTTTGGCAATTTCAACAGCTTCTTCGAGTGAATTTGCTTTAACAACAAAATAACCGCCTACCAGTTCCTTGCTTTCAGCATAAGGGCCGTCGGTAACGAGTGCTTTTTTACCGCTGATCGTTTTGCCCACGGGAGTCAATGCCTCGCCGCCGACATAAATATTTTTTGCCCGTAGTTCTTCTACCCACTGAAACCATTTCTGCATGTGATTCTGCATCTCGTCAGGAGAAAGGCCGGAAGCATCGCTTCCGCCGCGGAAAATGAGCATAAAGTCTTGCATGATACTTTAATTTAAGATTGAAAGATAATTTATCAGCATATCGACGAATGGATAAAAGCATTTCGGACAAATTTTCAAAAATTTTTTTCGGAACGATTCCTTTTTTTGATGGCTGGAAACAAAATAGCCGGAAATATTTTCCGGCTATATATCAGGATCTGAAAATTCAGCGTATCACAACCATTTGAGTAATGACCTTCTGGTTACTTACCAGGCGTACAAGATAATTACCCGGAATTAAAGATGGCAGTGCATACTGCATGCTACCTGTTCTACCCTGAACATCCTGGCGCCAAACTTCCTTTCCTTCCATACTGATCATCTGAACATGACTATATGATCCCTGTATCACTATTTCTATCACCTTGTTATTAATGACAGAAGGCCTGACAAAATTCGCGGCGTCATTTGCGGATGAATTAAGCTGGATGATCTTAGAGTATTCAAACAGTCCATCGATGTCCAGTATTCTCAGCCGGTAATACATTCTATTAGCGGAAGCACCGTTATGGTTGAACTTATAGATACTGCTATTGTTGGCTGCAACAATCCCAACCTGATTAAAGCTTGTTCCATTCAGGCTGTACTCAATTTCGTATTGATGCACTTTGATTTCGTTTTTGGTTTGCCAGGTTAATTCAATAACACCGTTCTTCTGCAGTCCTGAAAAACTTGTTATATCCACCGGAGTCACGACGTTGATGGACGCTACAACCTGAAACAGCCGTCCGTTTAAAGTGGTGGCAAATAATTCGCCGGCTGCGTTTTCGCCGAATGACGTAATCGAATCCCGGAGATTTCTGTACATGATCGTATCTGCTGCTGTTCCGTTCGGAGGAAGTAACCAGACATTTGCGCTTATATGATCTGCAAAAATATAATGGCCAGCAAGTGCGGGATAAGCGGTACCCCGGTAAATATAACCACCGGTGATGATTGAGAATCCACCGTTAGCTAGGGTATGATCATATTCTGCAACCGGATTCACGTATGTTCCGGCACACGGTAGCCGCGGGGAGGGATCAGTATAAGGATGAGTGCCCTCAAAGCAATCCCACCCAAAATTTAAGTTAGGAGGTGTAATGCCACCGGGGGTAACAGTACTTACAAAGTTCACTTCCTCCCATAGATTTTGACCAACATCTGCTATCCACATATTTCCATTCGCACGGTCGAAGCTCCAGCGGAAAGGATTCCGCAGGCCCAGAGCCCAGATCAATTCACTGGTGGGTGTTCCGAAATATGGGTTGTCAGGGGGCGCCGTGTAGTATGGAGCTATGTCATCGGTGGTTACGTTAATTCTGATCATTTTGCCCAATAATGAACCGATATCCTGCGCATTGTCGGGCGGATCCCCTGCGCCTCCACCATCGCCGGTTGCGAAGTATAGATAATTATCCCGTCCAAATGCCAAATGTCCACCATTATGATTGGCATTGGTCGTATGCGATATTGTGATAAGGATTTTCCCCGTAGCCGGGTCGGCGACATTTGCGTTCGCAGGATCCGTTTTGAAGCGTTCAACTGTAATGTCTCCGTTGCTCCCGGTATAATAGACATAAAAGAAACCGTTAGTAGAATACTGGGGATGGAAGGCAAGACTTAGCAATCCTCTTTCTCCACAGCATAAAATCCTTCCGGCGAGATTTATGAAAGGTGTTGTCTCGAGAACACCGTTGTTATAAATCCGGATAGCGCCAGTTTGCTCAACAATAAAAAGACGGCTGCTGCCATCGTTGGCAATTTCAACAGGGGCACTAAGACCTGTATTGACAAGGTCTGTGAAACCAAGATTAATCTGAGAAAATGCGTTTGAAATCGTAATGAAAAAGAGCAGGAAAATCATTCTTATCTTCGGAAGACAAGCAGGCAGGTAAAGTTTTGGCATAGTAAATCGATTTGGACAATCAATTTCTACACAAAAAAAATGCCCCATAAAAAAAGGTGCCGGATGAAGCACTTTTTTTAGAGACCATCTTACGGTAAACTAC
>DAINQQ010000042.1:0-31290 GCA_036742645.1 Flavitalea sp. | reverse complement strand
AAGCTCCTTTATTATCGAAAGCCATAGGACAGTATTGATAGTATACTTTTTCGCCGTCGTATCTGACGGTCCGTGTAAGGCTCCACAGAGCGTCGCTGATCATTTCAAATTCTTTGCGTTTTGCCTCAAGAGTGGCTTCCTTGACAAGTGCCTGAGCCGAACCGGAAATAGTGCTGGTAAATGTTTTTGCGGTTTCCTTGATCATGCCGGTTGAGTCGCCCTGGATCTCACTTATTTTCAGGCTGTCCGCATATACGATCAACTGCTTCGAAGCGGCATTGGCCTTAACACTATCACTTGCCACCAATGCATCTTTCAGGCTATAATATCCTGTCATCAATTGCTGGTATGATTCATTGAAAACTCCCGAGTTTTTATTGATCGCTAAGGGTTGAGGATCGGGATCATCCGTCTTCTTTTCTTTATTGCCAAAAAAATAATAGCCCCCATATCCAACAGCTGCCAATAAAAGAATTGCTATCAACACTTTCTTCATTTGTAAATCGTTTTTTTCAAAGTTAACTGATATAACGTATCCGCGATGTTTGTCATACTTTTGCGGAGCCCTTAAAAAAACGAAAACACTAAAGAATGCTGGCAGGACTCACGAATGTAACATTTGAATTTGGAGCCAGGGTGATTGTAGAAGATGCAACCTGGCATATCCAACCGAATGAACGCATAGGATTGATCGGTTATAATGGAACTGGAAAGTCTACCCTATTAAAAGTATTTGTAGGAGAATACACACCCTCAAAAGGTACTGTAGAAAGGAGCCGTAATACAAGCATTGGCTATCTACATCAGGACCTGTTAAGTTTCGATACAGAAGATTCCATCTTTGATGTTGCATTAGGAGCATTCGAAAGAGTGCTTCATCTCGAAAAGGAAATAGAAGTATTAGGCAAAGAACTGGAGAACAGTTCTGATTCGCCTGAACAGGAAAGGCTGCTTCACGCTTACACCGACAAACTGCACGAGCTCGAAACTCTTGGGGGTTACAACATCCATCACAAAACGGAAGAGATTCTCCAGGGTTTGGGATTTCAGAATTCAGACCTGAAACGTCCTTACAAAGAATTTAGTGGAGGATGGAGAATGCGTGTGCTGCTGGCGAAGATGATCCTTCAACAGCCGGACCTCCTGCTGATGGACGAACCGACTAACCACCTTGATCTGCCGTCTATCGAATGGCTTGAAAAGTATTTACAACATTACCAGGGTTCCGTTGTAATTGTGAGCCACGATAAATATTTTCTTAACAGAATGGTAACCAAAATCGTTGAGCTTTATCAACAGGAGCTTCACATCTACAACGGTAATTATTCTTACTATGAAGCCGAAAAAGAGCTACGGGTGGAGATGCAGCAAAGGGCTTTTGAAAATCAGCAGGAATATATTCGGCAACAGGAACGATTTATCGAGCGATTTAAGGCAAAGGCAAGTAAAGCCGCTGCCGCACAGAGTGCAATGAAGCGCTTGGATAAATTAGATCGAATTGATAATGTGGAAATTGAGCGACCTAACATCAAAATTAACTTTAAAATTGACACGGTGCCGGGCAGGACGCTCGTGACCCTGAAAAACGTCAGTAAAAGTTTCGGAACGAATAAGATTGTAGACCATGCATCGGCAGAAATTAACCGGGGAGACAAAATCGCTTTGATAGGTGCAAACGGGAAGGGGAAGTCTACCCTTTTAAGAATCATTGCCGGTGCAGAAACATTCAATGGCGAGCGGGGATGGGGTCACAATGTTGAAGAGAGCTTTTATGCGCAGCATCAGCTCGAAGCCCTGGATATCAATAATACTGTTTTGGACGAAATGAAGAATTGTGGCAGCCAGCAAACGGAACAGGAACTTCGTAACCTGCTTGGTTGTTTTTTGTTTAGTGGCGATGACGTTGAGAAAAAGATCAGGGTACTAAGTGGTGGTGAAAAAGCGAGAGTAGCACTGGCAAAGACGATTGTAAGTAAGGCAAATTTTCTGATGCTCGATGAACCAACCAATCACCTCGACATGCACTCCTGTGAGTTGCTGATTGATTCTTTGAATAAATATCAGGGCAGCCTGATACTTGTAAGTCACGACAGATATTTTATTTCGAAAACGGCTAATAAGATTTGGGAGATCGTCGATCACCAAATCAAAAGCTTTGATGGCGGGTACGAGGAATACGTGGAGTGGAAAGAACGAATGGCTAAAGCAGCCAGAAACCTTGAGTCTGGAGTTCGGAGTCAGGAGTCGGGAGTCGGGAATCAAGAGAAAGAATCACAGACCACAAACCACAAACAACAAACCACTAACGTGCCCTCCGGCCAACGGGCAAAAAAACAACAGCCTTCTGTTCCTGTAAACAAGGAGGCCAAAAAGGAATTACAAAAACAACAACGTTTGTTTCAACAACTGGAAGAACAGATTGCTTCTTTCCAAAAGAAGAAAACTGAATTGGAAGCAGCACTTACTTCACCCGAAATATATTCCGATAAACAAAAATTCACCCAGGCCGAAGCCAATTACAAAAAAGCGGCAGATGAATTACTCCGGTTGAATAAGGAGTATGAGATCACCTTTGAAAAGATCATGGAGTTGGAAAGCCAGTGACGGGTCGTATATGAAATTTTGAGGGAGTTTTTGGTAGGGTGAAACCTTAGGTGCGGCTTCCCTTGACCACAGAGATTTTCACAGAGGGCACAGAGGTCTTTGTAGAGAAAGAAGTCAGGGCAAAAAGAGTATCGCACAAGAGCACCAAGCTAATTCAAAAAATCCGCTCCCCCGTTGCTGGTGAAGAGGTCGACCGAGAATATTTTTTTATAGCACGAACTTTTTTTGACTATCTATGTTGGCTAACGACAGCGAAGCAGAAATTTAATTTTGATAACGAAAAAGCCCCGATGTCTCTACCGGGGCTTTTGGTTATAGATAAGTTATGATCTATTTGACTTCTTCATATTCTGCATCAGTTACATCCGAACTTCCGGCGGACTGTTTTTGCTGTCCCTGATCCTGTGGTCCTCCATCAGGTCCGGGTTGAGCACCACCGTCCGCTTGCGTTGCTTTATAGATTTCTTCTGACGCTGCAGTCCACGCAGTGTTCATTTCTGCAACTGCTGTATCGATGGAAGCAAGATCCTGGCTCTTATGTGCTTCTTTTAATTTGGTCAAAGCAGCTTCTATCGGAGCTTTTTTATCAGCAGGAATCTTATCGCCATATTCTTTGAGCTGTTTTTCAGTTTGGAAAATAAGGCTGTCGGCCTGGTTGATCTTTTCAACTCTTTCACGAGCTTCTTTATCAGTAGCCTCGTTCGCTTTCGCTTCTGCCTTCATCTTTTCAACTTCCTCCTTGCTCAATCCACTACCTGCTTCGATACGGATCTTTTGTTCTTTACCAGTTCCCTTATCCTTAGCCGTTACATGCAAAATTCCATTTGCATCGATATCGAATATTACTTCGATCTGGGGCACTCCCCGCGGAGCGGGTGGGATACCATCCAGGTTAAACATGCCAAGACTCTTATTCTGATTTGCCATTGGGCGTTCACCTTGTAGAACATGGATCTGAACACCAGGTTGGTTATCGGAAGCCGTCGAGAATGTTTCTGATTTCTTTGTAGGAATTGTAGTGTTTGAATCGATTAGTCGTGTCATTACACTACCCATTGTTTCGATACCAAGGCTTAACGGTGTTACGTCAAGCAACAACACGTCTTTTACTTCTCCTGTCAAAACAGCGCCCTGAATTGCCGCACCAATCGCAACAACTTCATCAGGATTCACACCTTTATTCGGCTTGCGGCCAAAGAATTTCTCAACGATTTCCTGAACTTTTGGAATACGCGTACTACCGCCCACCAGAATTACTTCATTAATCTGGGAAGTATTCAGGCCGGCATCTTTCAACGCCTGCTCACAAGGCTTCAAACATCTTTCAAATAATTTGTCGGAAAGCTGTTCGAATTTGGCTCTTGACAGTTTTTTGACCAGGTGTTTAGGTACACCGTCAACAGCGGTGATGTAAGGAAGATTGATTTCTGTTTCACTAGACGAAGACAGTTCAACTTTTGCTTTTTCAGAAGCTTCCTTCAACCTTTGCAAAGCCATTGGGTCTTTTCTGAGATCGATATTTTCTTCCTTCTTAAATTCTTCAGCAAGCCAGTCCATTACCACTTTGTCGAAGTCATCACCACCCAGGTGAGTATCACCATTAGTGCTCTTGACTTCAAATACGCCATCACCCAACTCGAGGATCGAAATATCGAAGGTTCCACCACCAAGGTCGAATACGGCGATCTTTTGATCTTTAGATTTTTTGTCGAGTCCATATGCAAGTGCAGCTGCCGTAGGCTCGTTCACTATCCGGCGAACATTTAAGCCGGCAATCTCCCCTGCTTCCTTTGTTGCCTGACGCTGGGCGTCGTTGAAATAAGCAGGCACAGTAATTACGGCTTCGCTCACTTCCTGTCCCAGGTAATCTTCAGCAATTTTTTTCATTTTCTGAAGGATCATTGCCGAAATCTCCTGGGGCGTATATAAACGACTGTCTATGTCAATACGGACGGTATTATTGTCACCCTTTACTACTTTATAACTCCAATGGCTGATTTCTTCGGTAACCTCATCGTGTCTCCGCCCCATGAAACGCTTAACTGAAGTGATAGTATTATGAGGATTGGTAATTGCCTGGCGCTTGGCAGGATCACCAACTTTACGTTCCCCATTCTTTAAAAAAGCCACTACAGACGGCGTCGTACGGCGGCCTTCATCATTAGCAATAACCACTGGCTCATTGCCTTCCATGACAGCCACGCAGCTATTGGTTGTTCCAAGGTCTATCCCGATTATTTTTCCCATAATTCTATGAATTTAATAGTTCAGTAATGGTTATCAATCATTATGCCGTGAAGGGATGAAGTGAAAAATTGGCAGGCAATTCAAAATCGATGGTCTGAATGGCGACGGTTTCGTTAAGAAATCGTCATGGAAAACGGCCTCGTTGAACTGCGCAAAAGTGCAAATAAAAGGTTTATACCCTAAAAAGGGTATTGGCAGACTAAATAGCATAGTCTATATTTAGTTTTCATTTTGCTTGCTTCGCCTAATCCTTCTCTAAGAAACTGTCCTACCCGTTTAAAGCCAAACCTGCAAACCCATCTTATGTTCAATAATGTCGCTTTAGACGTCTTCATCGGTCTGATCTTCATTTTTCTTCTCTACAGCTTGCTGGCTTCAATAATTATGGAATTTGTTGCACATGCCATGCACCTTCGACCGCGACTTTTAGTCAAAGCGCTGAGACGAATGCTTGAAGACAATCCAAAGGCCATTTTTGGGGCTAAGACCCGGTGGACGCTTCTTGATTTTATCAGCGATATAAAAGAGTCGATCAAAAGATTCTTTTATCCGTTTAAAAACCTTCCCCTGCTGGAAAGGTTTTATCAGCATCCCACGATAAAATACCTTGGTGAAAGCAAAGCCGCGAGCAAGCCCTCTTATATGAAGGCTCAGAATTTTTCGCAAACTGTAGTGCAGATATTGAGAGGTGAAAATTACCAGGCGTCTGACAGCCAAATGGCCGCAATTTCAAACTACCTCTTTCACGAAGCGCCTGCAAGTGTAGCCGAGTACCGGAGGTTTGAACACTGGGTGCTCAATTGGGATTGGCTAAACAGGGAGTTGAATACCGAAGGCTGCGATCTTGAACAGGTGAAGATGAAGCTGAAAAAGTTTCGGGACAATCCAGTCAGGTACAAAGCCCGGAAAGTTCTGATAGATATGCTGCTCGAGGAGATCGGTAACAAATCGTTGGAGGAAGTTAAAGAACACATGCAGGCCCTTGCGGCCACAGTGGCCCGGCTCCCGAAGAAGATCAGCTCCGATACACTCCGGCACTTTCAAAACATTTTTAATGATGCCCAGTATGATGTCGATCGTTTCAAACTGCTTCTCGAAAACTGGTTTAACGAAACGATGGACAGGGCCAGCGGATGGTACAAACGCCAAACCCAGGTGATATTGCTTGTGACCGGCCTTATCATGGCTGTGGTGGCTAATGTGGATTCGATCAAGCTGTATAAAATATTGGCGAAAGACAAGAAGGTTCGCGAGCAAATGGTGAATATGGCCATTCAGTCGCAGGAAAAGTATGCTGCAGCTGTCGATACGCTTAAACAAGGAGCCAGGGACACCAGCGATAGAACTCAACCCGAAATTCCTGAGAGTACAAATGAAAGGCGAATGACTACAGGCAACAGTGTATTCGATTCAACCTATAAGGTTCTTCAAAAGGACATTTCAAGTGCTGAATCTATTTTGGGAATCGGCTGGTGTACGAGCGATAGTTGCAAAGCGTATCAACGCCTGGCAGAGAGCCTGAAGATCATGCAGAGTGAGTTGGAGATACTTAAGGAAAGTTCCGCTGCCGACAGCGTCAAAAAAAAGCAGGGAGAGATTGATCGTTTATCCGCCCTTGTAAAAAATGGAAGAAGAAAATTCAGTGAAGATTGGGATGGTTGGTCGTTGATTGGATGGCTAATTACCGCGCTCGCGATATCGCTCGGTGCTCCATTTTGGTTCGATATGCTGGATAAAATTATGAAGGTCAGAAGTGGAAACAAAGATAGTGCTCTTTCAACATCTTCAGCGGTGGCTTCTCCAACTGGCACAGCTGCAGGAGTTGCTTCAATGCCAGTCAATGTACAATCTCAAACCGGTGAGGAGGCCGTTGGTTGACATATGCCACGATTGATTGTAAAAGCAAAGCTCCTAAACAAACGAAGTTTTATTCCTGCTTTTTTGCCGGAGCCAAAGGGACTTAGTGGAATAGTGAAACAAAATTTCATTTTCGAAGGAGAAGAAGTAACTATCGTGCCGAATCCCGCTCTCGGCAAATGGTATAAAGACCGCGATAATCATTTCTATTGGGGAGGAGCACTGGATATCCTGGAGGCGCCTGTCGACGAACAGGCTCCGGAATTAACAGCGCCCGACAATGCAGCACTGGAGACTATTTCCATAACTCCCTTAATTAAAAAGAAGATTGAACAGGTGATCAATGCATTTGAGACTGGCTCGGCGGAGGGTAATTATGGAACACTTGTGAAGCTGAAAGATTACGAAGACCCCGCAACACACACCCGGATTGTACAGGTAACTTTCGGCCGATCCCAGACAACAGAATTCGGTCACCTGAAATCACTGATACAGGATTATGTTATGCGCGATGGTAAATTCGCCGCACAGTTGCAGCCTTACCTGCAAAGAATTGGCAACAAGCCCAGCCTTGCCACTGACACGCTATTTTGTGACACTTTGAAAGAGGCGGGCAGAAACGATCCCATTATGAAAGTGTGCCAGGACGAACTTTTCGATGCCAAATATTACCAGCCGGCGCATTCGTGGTTTACAGCAAATAAATTCACATTGCCGCTTAGCCTGCTTGTTATTTACGACAGTAAAATTCATTCAGGAGGCATACTCGGCTTTTTGAGAAAAAAATTTTCAACGAACGTTCCGGCGAGTGGCGGAAATGAAAAAGAATGGATCGCGAACTATGTAAATGCCAGGCACAATTGGCTTTCGGGTCACAGCGACCCTATTCTTCGGAAAACTGTTTACCGGACAGAATGTTTCCGGCAGGAAATACAAAAAGGCAATTGGGATTTATCGAAGTCGATCGATGCACATGGCGTCAAAATAGTATAACCGTGAAGCTTCAATATGCCCCGTTTAACAGTAACCGCAAAAAGGCTTAATAAGCGAAAGCAGATCCCGTTACACTTCCCTGACCCAAACGGCATCATAGGTGAAGTTTTAAAGGGTTTTACTTTCGAGGGCTTTGAAGTAGGGGAAGCACAAATTCCCAATAAGTCGTTGGGCAGGTGGTTTAAGGATCGGGATGGTCATTTTTATTGGGGAGGGGGTTTAGAAGAAGCAATGGGGCTACGCACATTTCAACCTGTTACGGTGGAAGTGCCTCCAGATACGGAAGAAGTGCCGCCATCGGTTGATTTTTCAAAAATGAGTTGGGGCCATAGGTTCTGTGAAATTCCTTTCATCTGGAATGATCTTGCAACAAAAGGTAAAGGAGCAACCGTTGCTGTGATCGACACAGGTGTTGACGAAGTTCACGAGGACCTGGTTACTAACCTTCACCCAGAATCGCGAAGTTTCGCTGGTCAAGTCGTCACCGATACAGACGGACATGGGACCACGATGGCCGGTATTATCGGAGCTTCAGGGAAAAGTAAGGTGTTCGGCGTAGCGCCTGAATGTAGCCTGTTGATCATCAAAGCCACGCCCCAGGTATCGGGAGTTGATGTTCATGTGTTTGCGAATGCCATCAACTTTGCCGCGTCTGTGCCTGATGTTGATATTGTTTCCATCAGTTACTCTTTTGTGGAGGATAACACTATTCTAAAGGAGGCCGTCCAAAATTGCCTGGATGCAAATAAAATCGTCGTCGCGGCTATCGGTAACGGGCATATTTTTGATTCAGGTGATGATGACAGATTCCCTGCCTGTTATAATAATGGGGTGAGTGATATCAGGGGCGTATTGTCAATTGGGGCCTTTGACAGTGCGGGACTGCTTTGTAGTTTTTCAAACTGGAACAGGCATTTACATTTTCTTGCACCTGGCGACCTGTCGGTTTTAACCACAGGTATTGGCAACCAGGTGGTGAATGGCGCAGGTACCAGTATCGCAACTGCATTTACAGCAGGTTGTCTTGCTCTTATGATTTCATATACAAAGCTTCATAATCCTGGAAAAACAAAAGATTGTGTCCAGCACCTGCTCAGTACCTGTGATGATATCGGACCAACAGTTGGGATTGATCTGAGTAGCGGTAATGGCCGTATGAATTTTCGGAATGCCGTCTCTAAAATAAAAATAGTATCATAATATGAAGAAACTGTGCTGCTTCCTCTTACTGACCATCGCTACTCACCGTATTGCTCACGCGCAGATTGCTTATTACAGTGCCCGGAGTATTTTCCAGAATTATGTCGTGATCAGTGACACGACGTTCAGCTTCAAAGCCGATACTGCATCGGTTAGGAGGCTCGCTGAACAATTGAAGAATTATTTGCCGGACAGTATTAAAATAAGAAGCCTGACAACAGACCAGGTTTTTGGACTATATACCCGCAATCCTTTTTTTGGAAGGCAGGTCGCGCGTTTGATCGGTGGCGCCAGTCCATTCTTAACAAATATCGTATCCAAAGGGGTTTCGGCTGTTGGTGGACTTGATGTGACAGCAGTGGCCGACGGCCTTGCGCAATTTCTTATCAAGCGGGGAAAGGAAGAACTCAACGTGGCATTCTTCCAACGCATGAAAAAGTTTTTGGAAGAGAACATTGAAGCAAAAACACTTTTTCCTGCCACCTCTGTATTTTTAGGAAACATCGCATCATACCGTTACGCGGAATTACTGCAGTCGTTAAGGGAAGCTTTTCACCGCGATCTGAAAAACCTCCTGGTGAATCTGGACCTACTGATTGATTTACCTAAATATCAGCAGTTGCTTGCTGCATTACCGGAAATCAGGGTGGCCATCAGATCGGCAAAAATAGTAAGTGAGCTTTCTCAACCGGGTTCTTCCCTGCATCCGGCAAATCTTATCCATCACTTGGCATATCTTAATGAATGGCACGAAATGGATATGAATCTCGAAAATTCCTGGAAGCTGCTTGATATCATTTCGGAAAGCGTTAGAAAACAACCCTTCGACATTGATACCGTTGAAATAAAGAATGGGATACTGAAATTAAGCACCAGGGAAATAAAGGAAGACTCCACTTTATCCGATACGGTTTTGATCTCGGGGAAATTTTATAAGGTCAATAAAACCAGGTTTCCAAAAGGCACGCTTATTATTGATAGCGCGTATGTTCCTATAACCCGGTTCGATACAGTATATACGAATGAAGTAGCCTGGATCCGGTATATCAATTTCCATGATGATCTTATCAGCAAACCGCTTGCGTTAAGGATCTATCTTGGATTGATCTATGAAAAATTGGGAAACATTTCCTTCAGATTGAACGACACGACGATTAGGGTACAGGATTTTATGAAAGCACATGTGAACGACATTTTTGCCGTTGCCGACCTGGTAGAGAATTTTCTCGTGCTTGCAAACGATGTTGAACAATCAGTGAAAGACATTAAAGCAAGGGACCGGCAGGCATTGACTGACGAAGATTATTATACGTACATTGACAAAGCGATCAATATTGTAGAATATGGTTTCAAGGTAGCCAATACGATCAAACCGGGTATTAGCGCCGACAGGTATATTGTCCTGGCCAGGAATGCAAACAACCTCTATAAGCATATTTATTCCAAAAATTATAATGCAGCGGTGATGAATGGCTATTTGATTTTGAAGGAAATTTTGGCAAAATCAAAAGCAGCCGTTGAAGAGAAAAAAAGATTCCTGGATGTGTCAGGCTCCGCATCGCAAAGAGACCAGATACGAACTTTGGATTCTGCACTGACTAATACTAATTTTTACAAGGACGAAACCGAGAGGTCAAAAGCCGTCGAAAGAATTCTAAAATACGGTAACGTCATGGCCGGAATTATCAAATCCAAAACACCTGAAGAAGCCGAAAGTGCTATTGAAGCAGCGGCATTGCCTGCAGGCAGTTCATCCATCAAGAAAAACTCAGCCTGGAATATCTCGCTCAACGCATATATAGGCGGATATTATAGCGACTATACAAATGATATAGATAAAATCGATGGCAGTAATTCTAAAGTCGGGGTGACCGCACCTGTTGGAATCGCATTCAGCAAAGGCCTCGGTCATTTCAGGAATGGTTCCTCAATAGGTGCGCTTAGTGCATATATTACCGTTATTGACGTCGGGGGAATTGCCGGCTATCGTTTAAATAATGACAGCACGGCCCTTGAACAGAAGATCACGATTGACGACATCTTCAGCCCGGGTGCTTATCTGGTTTATGGATTAGGCCTTCCCTTCCTGGAATATGTTCCTCTTTCCATCGGCTACGGCTGGCAGTATGGGTCGAAGTTATATTTCAAACAACAGGATGGCACGCTTGGTATATCTGACAAATCTCGCTGGAGAGGCAATTGGTTTTTGGCGATTGATATTCCGCTTACCAATTTCTGGACGAAGGCTTCGAGGAAAAAGTGACTCACCATTGACACCCGATTTCTTAACTATAAAAGCAATTCTTATGGAACCCCTAAAAGTGATCAAGATTAACAGCACTGGTCCGCTTGTTGAAAGCTGGCAATTCTTTTTGATAGGACAAGGTCTTTTTGCCGGAGTTGCCGATGGCAATTTTGATGCTAATACCAAAGCGGCGAGCATTGAATTTCAGCGGAAGCACAATCTGCAACCGGATGGAGTGGTTGGCAACAAAAGTTTCGGTGTTGCAATGCAGTTAGGCTTCGAAGGAACTACCGACGATCGAACAGATAATTCAGGTGCTGATTTTCCGTTTCCACCGGCCTTTGCTCCGTTAATTGGGAATACTGAACGACAAAGCATATTCGGCAAATTCGCTTTTAAGTCGAAGCCTGTACCCGGTAACCCGGAAAATATTCAGATCACTGATGACTGGGAGAAAAATAACATTGAAATTTTTTCCGTACCCCAACTAACAGCTATCAAAGGAAATGATCGCGTACGGTTTCACAAGCTCGTGTCAAAGCAATTCATTAAGTTATGGAGCGATTGGGAAAAAGAAGGTTTATTATCACGTGTGCTCACCTGGGATGGTTCATTTGTACCGCGATTCGTTCGTGGGAGTCTGACCACCCTTAGCAACCACTCATTTGGTTCCGCATTCGATATCAATGTTGCGTGGAATGGTTTGGGGATCATACCCGCACTTACCGCACAAAAAGGATGTGTTCGTGAGCTGATTCAAATAGCAAATATCAATGGCTTTTATTGGGGAGGGCATTTCACAAGAAAAGATGGAATGCACTTCGAAATCGCGAAAATATTGTAACCCTTATACTGTATAAACCTCAATTCTATCATCATGCCTACTATCGCATCTACGAAAGGGAAAGGCTGGCTTAAAGATCTGCCGGACTTTCGGGACTATACTCCAAACACAGACCAGGTAACCAAAAAACAGGTAGCCAAGGGTGTCAAGGAATCCGTGAATGATATCCTTAGCCGCGTGAATCCAAAATCCAGGCGCGGCGCGAAAGAAAAGAAACTCAGTACAAAAATGGACCTGCGAAATTGGTGTTCGCCCGTAGAAGACCAGGGTGCCCTCGGTTCCTGTACGGCTCACGCGGGTGTTGGCCTATATGAATATTTTGAGAAAAGAGCTTTTGGAAAATATATCGATGGGTCCCGGTTATTCCTTTATAAAGCGTCAAGAAATTTACTTGGCTGGGAAGGTGATGACGGAGCTTATCTGCGTACAACTATGGCTGCTATGGCGCTTTTTGGTGTGGTGCCCGAAAAATACTGGCCATACCTCGAACACAAATTCAATGAAGAGCCGAGCGCGTTCCTGTATTCATATGCACAGAATTATCAGGCACTGCTGTACTATCGCCTCGATGGAAGAGGTGTTACAAAGCAACAACTGGTGCTAAATATCAAGGAACATCTTCGCAATACGCTGCCGTTGATCTTTGGATTTACCTGTTACTCATCGCTTGACCTTGCCGAAGATGGAAGAATACCCTTCCCTGATCGGGATGAGAATGTAGACGGTGGCCATGCGGTGATGGCTGTGGGTTTTGACGACGCTATCAAGATTCAAAATCCCGGCAACAAGAAAATCGTTACCACCGGCGCCTTCCTTATCAAGAATTCGTGGGGAACAGAATGGGGTGAAAAAGGCTACGGTTGGTTGCCCTATGAGTATGTTTTGAATGATATAGCAGATGACTGGTGGAGTATGACTAAAGCCGAATGGATCGATACCAAACAGTTCGGGCTGGACTAACTGCTGTTGCTCTCACCCTTCGTCCCTCCCACAAACGACAGCGAGACCAGCGCTGAATATGTCGCGCTGCTTAGCTGTAGATATAAATCTGGATATGGAAAAGTTGTGCGAGATAGAATCGAAAAGTCATGAGGAATTAGTGCTTTGATTTTTTCCAGGTCCTAAAAATTTCGTTGATGCAATAAATCGTCTCTAATCCGGAAAATCCAAGTAGCTTTATAAGACTATAACACTACGTTATTATTTATTGAGAGAATCACTGGAATGGAATCACTTCAATCGTTCTACTTACTGCAATTTTTTAAGGTCATTTACTAGCCCTTATCCGTGCTGTCTATTTGGTTTGGTAATTAGTATGCATGCTTTTTTCCTAGGAAGCACAGACATTTTATTGTTAACCACAAAATCCCTCTTTATGTCAGTCAATGATCCCTCTTTGCTTGAGCCGGGAGCAGCCGCTCAACTTGAACCTCCGACACTCATTCCAAATCTACCCCTGCAAAGAACTGGTGATGGGAACGGGGATAATTCGCATCAAAAAATTCATGTAGACGCTGGCGGTAATCTCGCGAAATCGCTAGAGCCAACACTTACCGCTCCGCCCGAAGGTATTATGTATCCGCAGGAGCGATTAGACGTTGCTCCGCCGGAAGCTGCGGCTGCAGCCCCGATACCGGTTTTAATTCGTCGCACGGCTAGCGGATCATATATTGGATCCGCAGGTAATTTCAGGCTTGAATTACGTGTTGACGTTGACAGACCTCGATCGCAGAACACTGCCAGCTTTGATTTCTTTACGCTCGGATCAGTGGTTAATCATTTTGGTTCATTTCGAATGGTTGCTCCCTCGATTAGCTACACGTCTACAAAAGTTACCATTGAAGGAAATTTCACAGGCACTACTACCGTATGGGCAAACCGCGTGCGTATTGTAATTAATCGAAATTTAATTTTCCAACCTGCCGCTCCTGCGACTGTAACTTTCTTGCAGAACACACAACAGGGGTCTGTTTACACTTGCCTTTTTAGTAATACATTCTTCAGGACTGTACAATTAGAAACCGATTTCGAAGTGGGCGCAACGCTTTTTTCATCCTATAATACAGCCGATCTCCCCTGCCCTGCTCCTCACCGCATACTGACAACAGTAAAAGCATACGAGGAAGCAGGTGTGCAGATGATAATGACAGGTAACAACAATGTCGTTGTAAGCACCGAAGCAGGTACGGATGCACGTTGGACTGAGACTGAAATGCATGCGTCAATGGTGAGGCACTTTAGTCGCTATGGCAATATACCCCAATGGGCTGTATGGTTATTTGCAGCGCGGAAAGCTGTCAGCAGTACGTTGCTGGGAATTATGTTTGATTACCTTCCGGGTTTACGTCAGCATCGCCAGGGTTGCGCGATATTCCAGGACACTGTTGCCACCTATCACCCCTCTACAGCGGACTACAACCGTCATTTGCTTTACACATATGTTCATGAACTCGGACATGCCTTCAATCTCCTGCACTCGTGGGATAAGAATCGGCATGATAGCCTAAGCTGGATGAACTATGACTGGCGGTATGATCAGCGTAACGGTGCCGGTAGCTTCTGGAATAATTTCAATTTCATTTTCGACAATGGTGAATTGCTTCATCTGAGACACGGTTACCGTCAAAATGTTATTATGGGAGGAAGCGACTGGGCAGTAGGCGCTGGCCTGGAACACGGCGATGGATCTGACATTTTTTCAAGAGAGATGATTGAAAATAACAGCGGATTGAAACTTGAATTGATGCCTGTAAAGAAAACATATGCCCTGGGCGAGCCGGTGGTTATCGAACTCAAATTGCGATGCATGGATATGAATGGCAAGTTGGTTAATACAAATCTCCATCCAAAACATGACCATGTCAGAATTGGCATACTCAAGCCTAACGGCAAGGTATGTCTGTATGAACCACTCGCACACAATTGCTCAATGCCTGAAGAAACCGAGCTAACCACCGAGAACAACACGGCATACGCAAGTTCATATATCGGGTATGGACGGGAAGGTTTCTATTTTGACCAGCCTGGTTTTTATAAAATCAAAGGAGCATATTTGAACAAAGACGGCAGCATCATTCAATCTGATGAGGTATCCTTCCGCGTTAAGTCTCCAGTTACCAAGGCCGAAGATGAGATTGCTGATAAATATTTCACAAGCGACGCAGGCGCTTTATTCTATCTCCTGGGTTCCGATTCTGAGGTTCTTCAAAAAGGAATGAACGATCTGCAGGAAGTGAGCGACAAGTATAAGAACAACGAGCTTGCAGTGTATGCTGATCTTGTTTTGGGTGTGAACGAAGCGATGAAATTCAAAGTTGCTGATTCCAAAGAGCAAAAGGTAATCACTCGGAAACGGAATTTAACGGCCGCTAAATCAAGGCTGAACAAGGTATTCGCTGCTTCAAAAGCAGGCGAAGGAGTTGATAACATTACTTTGAACTGGACCTACCGTCATCTTGCAAAGGCATTTTTATTGGAGGCAGACGAAAAAAGTGCAAAAGCAACTTTAAAAGAGATGGAAGATACTTTCAAACAAAAAAAATTGAAAGCACCTGTATTACAGAAAATTTCAAAGCAGGCAACTTCGGTGTTGAAGAATACGAAGTGATCTGGATCTCTATAGGAAACCTATCTTTTCTATGTGCCTGTGTGGTGAGATAAAATTTACCACATGTGCACATAGAACATAGGTTTCAAAATAGAATTACATGAGACCAAAGAGGCTGTTTCAGAACGCTTTTTGCCACGAAGGCACAAAGACACAAAGAAAGGTATAAACAAAAAAACATCCACTTTGTGTCTTTGTGCCTTCGTGGCAAAAAGTCTGTTCAGACAGCCTCTTTTTTATAGGGAATGAGTAAAATGTTTATTGACTGCCATTCAGGTGAACAAAAATTGCCACCAAAATTTATTAGGAAATTCCGTCAAACTACGGGCGCCTTTGAACTCATCCAATAGGTAATGATCGTGCTCAATGATTCTTTGATCTCCGCATAATTATGGCCTTTGAAAAAGAAGCCGTGGGCACCATAATCGTAGGCCTTCTTTATTTGGTCGTTCGAGGCAGTCGTTGACCAAAATATGAATGGGATGCTTTTGTAATGGAGAGTGTTTTCATCGGCAAACCGCTGCCGGAGGGTGAACCCGTCCATTTGTGGAAGATAGACATCACAGATAATCAGGAAAGGATTGGTTGGGTCCTCCTTAAGATGGTCAAGTACCGCATAGCCCGTTGCAAAGAATAGTACCGGGTTCTGCACGTTCAGTTCTTGTAATATCTCTTTAATAATCTCGCGTTCCTCTACATCATCGTCTACTATAAATACAGGTCGGTGGTTCATCATTAGTTATTTGAAGTGACCAGCAAACTCTTGATCTCAATCAAGATGGCTACTTAAATAACTGTGCCTTACAAAAAGCTTACACTAAGTCATTACAAGAGTAAGCTTACAATATAATTGCCCATTTTTCTCAACAATTGCAGAAGCCGTCGGAACGCAATATTTAAGTCCCTAACCTTCAGGCCCTCGTCGGTCGACTGTCGACCGTTGCACTTAACAATCCTTACTTGAGAACCCGATTGCATATTCATCATCAATCATATGGATTCACCCTCGCGTTCAAGAAACCCCGATTGAAAACGCCAGGGCTACTGGAGGATCTCGGTATGTTATGTCGCATAATAAACTACGTTACAACTTAAATGGAATAGCCAGCTTCTTGTAAATCCGTACTTTTCGACCGTTACGCAAAGCTGGCACCCATTTGCCGCTACCCTGCACAACCCGGATCGCCTCTCTTCTTAATCCACCACCCATTGGTCCACCAACAGCGGTTACATCACTAACATTTCCTGCGGTATCGATCATGAAACGAACCGTTACGGTGCCCTGGATCCTTTCATCACGAGCCTCTTTTGGATACCTTAATGATCTATTGATATAGTTCTGCCATGCTACTCTCCCACCCTCGTAATGCGCGTCAACCTCCGCTGTTAAATGTTCAGAAGCCTGCTCTGAAAGTGGAATTCGCGTCTCTCCTGTTGAACCTTTGTCACGATCTGGAGTTGAGTTTTTGGCAATCGCCCTGGCGGTATCTGTTTTTGAATTAGAGTTGGTGTCAGCTGTCATCCGATTCGAATCAATCGTAACGGAAGTAGAGTCGTTTGAAGAAACCGTACGTGATAAATTATCAGAGTCCTGATCGCGAGATAAAAACCAATATAAAAAAATGGCTACAGCCGCTATCAGGACAACAATACCCAGCATCATATACTTTGTTACCGGCTTTCTATTTTCGCTCATTCCAGTCTCATGTTGTGTCCGAAAATTCACAGACGTCACTTCTTTCTCGAAGCTTTCCGGCCGATCCTCATTGTGTTCAGAGATTTGTTGTACTGTGGGTTCGGTTTCCTGGACAATCTGTGGTTTCACCGGTTGTAATGGCTGGTTGGATTCAGCCTTAAATTCTTCGTTGTTTGCTTCGAGATATTTCACGAGGCGATCGAAAGCCGAATCATAGTTACCTGTGAAATCAATATACTGAAACCTTCTAATCCTAAACGGAATAGCACAATCGTCAATTTTAATGGGAATCACAATCTTGTTTTCATCAACGGCGTAGTAGATCTCATTCAGTACGTTTTGTGAGCTGACTGACTTTTCCGAGGCAATGAACAGGATATATTTTGATGCGTTCAACGCTTTCTCGATCTCCTCATCCCAGTTTTTACCAGGCGGTATATCCAGCTGATCGATCCACACTTTCGCACCTGCAGCACGCAGGTCGTTCGCAAGCTTAAAAGCGAATGATTCAGCATCCTTGCGTGAATAACTAAAAAAGATTGTTCCTGGTTCCATTACAGATTGTGTTTTCGGGGCAGCATAACTGGTTAAGTGCAGCCTTGAATTTACAGATCAGATAGGGTTATCACAGAACCTGCACACATAGGAAGTTTTCTGAGACGGGATTGTAGTGAACACGGAAGAACTGGAAAGTTAGATATTCCCACGCAAAAATGAGTGAAGAATGGAATGATGTACCCAGCGCCATTGCTACTATAAAGCATCGTTGCCACGCTCGTTTCATCGTTCGGTAATTCTACTGGGCTTTTCCTGAGGGGCAGAAATCTCATGCGGTCAGACGGGGACCCCAGACCGGGCGCTTCGTCTGACCAGATTGAATAAGGATGAATTTGCGCTAATTTTAGTAACAATCATAATCTGAAATGAAAAAAGTTCTTGTTCTCCCCGCTGCGTTCCTCCTATTCACCTCTATATACGGACAAAAATTTGATAAGCTGTTCAACAATAAAAACCTCGATGGCTGGTATGTATATCTGCGCAATCAACCTGTAGGACAAGATCCAGAGGGAATATTTTCGGTGAAGGATAATATGTTGTTGGTAACAGGAAAAACCTTCGGATATATCTGTACAAAAAACTCTTACGGTAACTTTCATCTAACGCTTGAGTTTAAATGGGGCACAGAAAAACACCCGCCGCGGCAAAGTGCAAAAAGAGATAGCGGCATTTTATATTATTTCTCTTCTTCATCTCCCGACAAAATATGGCCACGCTCTATCGAATGCCAAATACAGGAAACGGACTGCGGCGATTTCTGGCTTGTTGATAGTACTTCACTTACGGTGAATGGAAAACTCTATCCACCAACAAAAAATCAGCAGGTAGTAAAGATGTCAGACCAGGAAAAGCCATCCGGTGAATGGAACACCATTGAAGTGATCGCGAAAGACGGAAAGTGTACGCATATCGTAAATGGCGTGATCGTGAACGAAGGGACTGATGCGAATGTCCGTGAAGGCAAAATTGCATTGCAGTCGGAGGGTGCTGAGATTTATTATCGAAATATTCGCCTTGCTAAATTATAAAAGGATATGTGCGCGAAGGCGCAAATCCGTTTCCGGAATTAAGTTAGTAGATTGCCGCCACAATTCATCAAAGCGCAGTATGGAGTCTGTAAACATAAAGAAACTGGCCAAAATTCTTAACATTTCCATCTCTACTGTCTCGAAGGCTTTACGGGACAGTCACGATATAAGTAAGGAAACAAAAGAAAAGGTGATTGCGCTCGCAAACGAATTGAATTATCAACCTAACCCCCATGCGAGCAGCTTACGCAAGGCCAAAAGCAAAACAATCGCTGTAATTATTCCCGAGATAGCAAATAATTATTTTAGTCTGGCTATCAACGGTATTGAATCTATTGCTCAGGAAAAAGGATACCATGTACTGATCTATCTCACACATGAAAGCTATGCCAAAGAAGTAGCGTTGATGAGACTCCTGCATAGCGGACGTGTAGATGGAATTCTGATATCATTATCAAGCACCACAACCGAGTACTCACATATCGAAGCGGTCCAGGGCAAGGGACTTCCACTCGTTTTCTTTGACAGGGTTAGCGAACAATACGATACAGTAAGCATTACAACCGATGACTACGAGAGCGCGTTCAATGCCACCAAACATCTCATTGATCAGGGTTGCAAAAAAATTGCACATCTTATGATCTCAAAACACCTTTCTATCGGTGAAAAGAGATTGAAAGGTTACCTGAAGGCTCTGGAAGATCATCACCTGCCTGTTGATGAATCGTTGATTGTTAATTGTACCAATGATGATGAAGCCGATTTACAGTTAATCAAAAATTTGCTATGCGACAAAAAGCCTGATGGAATATTTGCAGCAGTGGAACGCTACGCCATTATCGCGTACCAGTTATGCAAGCAATTGAATATCTCAATACCCAAGGACGTTAAAATAATCAGCTTCTCAAATTTGCAAACCGCGTCGCTGCTAAATCCGTCATTGACGACCATAACGCAGCCCGCCTTTGAAATTGGAAAGCAGGCGGCAACCATTCTCTTCAGGGCGCTCGAGGAAAAACGATATCAATTAAAGAATGAACAGATCGTTTTCAAATCAAAACTTATACAGAGAGATTCTACTGCGAGGTGAAATTATATGCTCGCAACAGCGATGAGCCGATGTGATGATAAACCGATTAGCCGATTTACCAATAGCAATACGCAGATGAGCCGGGGGACAATTACCCAATATGTCTGTCCAGTGGTTACTCCTCCTATCGTCTAATCGGCTAATCATCACATCGTCTCATCGCTATTGCATATTCCTACAGATACCACTTCTTGTATCTCGCTAATGCTTCAATAAAATAATAATCGGCATATGTTAATGGAACATCTATCTCCGATTTAGCGGGTAGATGTCCGACACTATGCATAAGCAAAAAACCACCATTTGTTCCTAAAGGAGCACGATAAGCGGGTGATGATAAAGACCGTAAGATTGTTTCGGCAGTAGATACATACTTCTTTTTTTCATCTCCTTTGGAGTATTGTGCCAGTTCGAGAAGTGCTGAAGCAAGAATAGATCCTGCTGACGCATCTCTTTTTGCATTTGGAATATCCGGAGCATTGAAATCCCAATAAGGAATTTTATCAGCCGGAAGATTGGGATGATTCAACAAAAATTTAGCAATATTCTTCGCCAATGTCAGGTACTCCTGATTCTTTGTAAAGCGGTACATTACAATATACCCATACAGCCCCCAAACCTGGCCGCGAGCCCAGGCCGATTCATCAGCATAACCCTGATGGGTAACCTTGCGCGAAACACTACCTGATTGGAGATCATAATCCAAAACATGATATGAGCTGTAATCAGGACGATAATGGTTTTTCATGGTGGTGTTGGAATGGGTCACCGCAATCTCATGGAACCGTTTGTCTCCGCCATTTAGGGTGACCCATTCGAGTAGCTCCAGGTTCATCATATTGTCGATGATCACCGGGCATTTGAAATTCTTACTTGAATCCCAGGATTGAATCGCTTTGATCGAAGGCCTGTACCTTGTTGCAAGTGAGGAAGCGGCTGTAAAGACAACATCTTTGTAAGCCGGGTTTTTCGTAATGTCATAAGCAGTTCCAAAACTGCAGAATATCATGAATCCGAGGTCATGATTGCCGGTGTAATTTTTTATCGGCTCAAGTAATGCCAATCGCTTTTCAGCTTCCTGCCTGATGGCTTCATCTTTTGTATTCGCATAGATCATCCAGAGTGTACCAGGATAGAAGCCACTGCACCACCACTTCGTATCACTGGTTACCAGTCCACCCTTTGCATTATCAAACGACCTTGGCATAACTGTCGGCGGAACATTCTTTGCGAGTACTTTATATTGCTGCGCGGCAAAAGCCATATTCTCGTCGATCAGTTGTTTCATCGATGACTTCGAATTCTGAGCGGTCGCAACCAGCCAATTGGCAAGCGCAATTAAAAAAATGCTTATTCTTACTATCATTATTTTATTTTTTACAATGGAATGATTAAGTAGACATCCGTCTTAGTAATTGTACGGGTGTGATTATCGGAGTTGAATCAACGGCCACATCCTTCGATCCGTTTTGCAAAATGCGAAGCAGTTCCTTGACGATAACCCTCCCGATCTGCCCGGGATACTGTTCGATGGTCGTAATTGCGGGGCTAACAATGGAAGATCTTGGATCATTGGAGTACCCAACGATTTTCAATTCGCCGGGAACGCTGATGCCCAATTCTTTTGCGAATTCCAAAGCGGTTAGGGCGGTTACATCATTGGTAGCAAAAATTGCATCTGGATAAGGCTTTTTAGCAAACAGGCGGTGCATTGCTTTGCGTGCATTATCGGCGTTCAGTTCCTGGTGAAAGATCATTTCCTTCAACACCGGTAGATTATTCTGCTGCAGCGCTTTTTCGAAACCTGACTGGCGGTCAATGTACAGGTTGCAGGTTATAGGTCCCGATATAAAGGCAATACGACGACAACCCAGTTCAATCAAATGCGAAGTGCCCAGATATGCTCCCCTGAAATCATCACCTTTAATAATGCAGGCTGGATAATGGCTTACAGGCACGCGGTCGTAAAACACCAATGGGATATTGTTTTCCGACAGGATATCAAAATGACTAAAGTCAGTGGTGTACAGAGTACAGGCTGCGATGACAGCATCGACACGATATGCATTTAGCTTCTGTACAAGTTCCTTTTCCATTTCCACTGAATCATTCGACTGGCAAATGATTAAACTATAACCATGTGCATGCAATCCATTTTGAATCGCCGTAGCAATTTCGGCATGAACAAACATCGAAATGCGCGGAACAATAAGACCAATCGTATGGGTCTTATTGGTGCGCAGACCGGACGCCATAAGATTTCTCCTGTAACCCATCTGCTCCACCTTCGCCATGACCTTCGTACGTGTAGATTCATGCACGTGTGGATGATTATTCAAGACCCTCGAAATGGTCGCGGGAGACAATCGTAGCGCCTCCGCAATTCCCTGTATAGAATGATTTCTTGAATGTTTATGTTTTTTCATATGCTGTATATGCCTTTCCTTATGCCTGGCTCGGGTCCTTTGTGTGGCGTGCTGTGACTGTGCCATGGAAGGCCACGAAGACACAAAGGCACAAAGAATATACTAATGGAATGAGCAATTATTATCTGTAAAAACTGGATATGTGAGATGACGTGGAAACTGAATGTTGACATGCACAAAATACTTCCTAATATGATCTCGCCTTTAGCACCCATTCCTTAAACATTAGCTGAAATCGTTTTCAAGTCTGTAGACTATTGAACGACAAATTGAGGAATAAAATCTGGGGGGAGTCGATGAAATAACCTCTCGCATGCAAGCGGATGGACAGTGGCATAAGCAATCAGTTTACAAACAAATAAATAACAATCAAACTTGATGAAAAAAACTGGAATCGTTTTCAGAAATTTGATAAATATTTACTGAAACGTTTTCGTAAATACAATTTAATAAAAGGTATCTAACAGTCAGCTTTTTCTCTCAGAATACCTAATTTTCTCTTTGAAACCGGTTTAGATTCGGAGGTTCAAAAGTGATCAAATTGCTCAGGCTTTTATAAGGGAACGACCCAATCTCCATTTACACACCGGCTATCCGATCCGAAACACGGATCGCTTAAGCGATTGTCTAATACTGTAAACACGATTACCATATGAAAGTAAAAAGCTTGTTGATCAGGGGCATTGTAATATTGTGTTGCCTATCGCTCAATGTTTACAGCCAAACCGACCATATTGGGTCCGCCTTCAATTTACCTTCCCATCCCCGCATCTTAATGTTTCGAGGAGACGAACCTGGGATAAAAAAGACGATTGCCAGCGACGAAAGCTGGACGAAACTTCAAAAAGCCATTTTAGCAGAATCAGATAAGCTGATCTCTGTTGCCCCGATAGAGAGGATTCAAATTGGCCGGCGATTGCTAGATAAGTCAAGGGAAGCCTTGAGGAGATTGTTCTTTCTGTCCTATGCCTATCGTATGACAGGAGATGAGAAATATTTTCAGCGTGCCGAGAAGGAAATGCTGGCAATTTCTGCTTTCAGTGACTGGAATCCCTCCCATTTCCTTGATGTGGCAGAGATGACAATGGCTATGGCTATCGGGTATGATTGGCTGTTTGATAAATTGTCTCCGGCATCCAGGACAACCATTAAAGAAGCAATTATTAAGAAAGGACTTGAACCTTCATTGGAATCGAAATACAATTCCTGGCTAAGGGCCGAGCATAACTGGAACCAGGTATGTAATGCCGGCATGACTTATGGCGCAATGGCGGTTTATGAAGATCAACCCGACCTCGCAAAACAAATGATTAACCGTGCTATAGATGCGATCGTGCTTCCGATGAAAGATTATGCTCCTGACGGTGCATACCCGGAAGGCTACGGCTATTGGGGGTATGGTACCAGTTTCAATGTGATGTTCATTAGTGCGGTTGAAAAATTATTTGGAAAAGATTTCGGATTAAGTGACTTGCCTGGATTTTTGAAGACTCCGGGGTATTTGCAAAATATGACGGGACCCACGGGAAAACCTTTCAATTATTCCGATGCAGGTTCCACCAGTGGTTTGCAGCCTGCGATGTTCTGGTTTGCTACAAAAGTAAAGGATCCCTCCCTGTTATGGGTACAACGTGATTACCTCATGAAGAGACCCCCAGAGTCGCATATCGGAAGTCGATTACTTCCTGCAATCATGCTATGGAGCGGTGGCATCAATATTGACAAGATCTCTCCGCCTAAATCCACGATGTGGGTGGGTCATGGAAAAGTGCCGGTGGCACTTATGCGTACCAACTGGACAGATACAACTGCTATTTACCTGGCAATAAAAGGTGGATCAGCATCCGTGAACCACGCGCACATGGATATGGGTTCGTTCGTAATGGATGCAAATGGAGTAAGGTGGGCGATGGATTTTGGTATGCAGGATTATGAATCGCTGGAATCGAAAGGAATCAGTCTGTTTGGAAGAACCCAGGACGCGCAACGTTGGACTGTATTTCGCCTTACAAATCTTGTACACAATACACTTACGATAAACAACCAGCATCAACGGGTGAAAGGCTCTGCTGGTATTACGTCGAGTTCTGCAGATCCTTCGTTCATGAATGCAATAACTGATCTCACCGAAGTCTATGACAGTTCTATTGCAAAAGCAAACCGTGGCGTCGCTATTGTTGACAAAGCATATGTGCTGGTACGTGATGAAGTTGAGACACTGGGTAATGAAACTACAATTCGGTGGACGATGTTAACACCTGCTGATGTAAAAATCACTGGTGATAACAAAGCAGAACTTACGAAAGATGGGAAAAAGCTTCTTCTGCAGGTTCAGTCGCCGATAAAAGTTTCTATGAAAACATGGTCAACAGATCCTCCTAACAGTTATGATGCTCCCAACCCGGGTACGGCACTCGTAGGCTTCGAATTAATTGTTCCTGCAAATACAAAGACGGCATTCAACGTACAACTGGTACCAGAAAACGCGGTTAGTAAGGCAACGAAAAAGATTGAACCGCTCCGAAACTGGAAAAGAAAATAGGTTATTGATAAAGAGTGATCGTATTTTCTAAACGTTATTTTAAAAGTTGAGAACAACTCCTTTCATAAAAGCAGCTATTACATATTTCTTGATTGTATTACTGCATGGCCAGGCGCAATCTCAGAATCCAAAAGCCAACGGTTACAAAGGAATCTGGTTCACACTTGGACAGTTTTCGGCGTATGGCGATAAGTATTCCGGCGGACTTGGTACTTATACATCCAATCATGTTCCGGTTGCCATCTATTCAAAGCAAGCCGACAAAACTTTTTTCGTTTACGGTGGCACTACGGCAAAGGACGAAAAACATTTGTTGATTATGTTGTCGTACTATGATCACAAAACAGGACTGGTGCCAAAACCAGTGATTGTTTATGATAAGAAGGGTGTGGATGATCCTCACGACAATGCTACCTTGTCGATTGATGAAAATGGATCTATCTGGGTGTTCGTCAGCGGAAGGAATACATCCCGGCCAGGTATTATTTTCAAAAGTACTCAGCCCTACTCCATCGAGAAGTTTGTTGAAATCAGGCAGGGTGAAATGACCTATCCACAACCATGGTGGGTTGAAGGCAAGGGCTTTCTGTATCTGTTCACAAAATACACAAAGGGGCGTGAATTATACTGGTCAACGAGCAAGGACGGAACCTCCTGGGCACCGGAACAAAAACTTGCCGGTATGGGCGGGCACTATCAGCTTTCGAATCGATGGAAGGATAAAATTGTCACAGTGTTCAATTACCATCCGGGAGGTGATGTTAACAAGCGGACGAATATCTACCTGGTTGAATCAGACGACATGGGCAGAACATGGACAACGATTGAAGGGAAAATTGTACAAACACCATTGACTGATATTCATGACGCATCTCTTGTGAAAGATTTTGAACGTGAAGGAAAACTTGTATATCTGAACGACATAAACTTTGACAAGAATGGAAACCCGGCAATTCTTGCCGTAGTCAGCAAGGGCTTTGAACCGGGGCCAAAAGGCAATCCACGTGAATGGACAATCTTAACATGGGAACAGGACAAATGGAATTCTTATAAAGTCTGCGAATCCACACACAATTACGACATGGGATCACTTTATATTAATGATGATCATTGGGAGATTATCGGTCCAACCGAAGCGGGTCCACAATTCTATGGAACAGGAGGTGAAATTGCGAGATGGGTCAGCAATGATCAGGGCAAAACATGGAAGAAAACCGCTGTACTTACCTCAGGGAGTACACGCAACCACTCATATGTCAGAAGACCACTGTACGCACATGAAGATTTTTATTCTTTTTGGGCGGATGGTAACGCAGATAAATTTTCCGAATCACGATTGTACTTCTGTAATAAAAAGAGTAACAAGGTTCGGATGCTCCCATATGATATGGAAAAAGAATTTCAAAAGCCGATCGAACTGAAACAGTCCAAATAAGACAGCTTTGTTTACTGAACCAATGAAAAGCATGAGTCGAAGAATTCGAAAAATAACCCGCAAATTGTTGTCATTAAAACGGAGATTTTTCTCCTGCACAATATGTGTATTGATCTCAACACATGGGTCGCTGTATGCACAGGATACTCATCCTCATATTTTGGTAAAGCCGGAGACCAAACAGTTTATCCTTCAAAAAATCAACCAACAGCAATGGGCGAAGAGAGTATATGATAAAATGGTTGGATCTGTTAAGCCTTATGTCGAAAGACATAAAACAGATCCGGAATGGATATTGAGCCGGTACCTTATGAACCGGGTACCAGGCAAACGATACACCACATTTTATGCGGACCCAGATGGCACAGCACTCGTTGGGTACGCCGGGGATGCCCCCTACCCTACAGTGCGAGTATCGCCACATAAAAGACCCCCGGTTACAAAAGATGGTTATAGTTACAAGAGGCCGGCATTGGAAGAACTTGTTCCGTATGATACTTCAATGAAAATGGAGTTACAAAGTAATGCACCCAGAGGAAAGAAGGATTGGGTAAATCCTCAAACCTTTGTTGAGGGAATTAACGGTCAGATAAATGAGCTTGCCTTGAATGCAGCAATCGTGTATTGGTTGACGGGGCAGGAAGATTACGCGCGATTCGCCGCAGATATCATTACACAATGGGCACGCGGCGCGTTTTATCAATCTCCTATTGAAGGTCCTTGTCGCACGGGGTTTTTATCGATCCAAACACTTGGAGATGGCCATTACGAGCCGATGCCTCTTATCTATGATTTTCTGTACAATTTTCTTAGGGAGAAAAAATATGAAACCTCCTGGTATGAAACTGTTTTCGAGAAGATAGCCAGTACAATGACGTTTCGCGGCTTTTGGAACAACAACTGGTTTGCTGCACAAACACCAGCCATGGTCTTTGCGGCTCTATCATTAGAAAACAAGGTACGCCGCAATTATTTTCTAGATTTTTATTTGAATAAGGATACAATTAACGGAGCATGTGGACATCTGGCTCTCCCTTCAGTTATGAGCAAATGGCTGACACCTGATGGTCATTGGAAAGAACCCGGAGGTTATCACAACTTTCCCGTCAGTAGTTTGCTCATTTCATCTCTTGCCCTCGAAAACAACGGATACAATGTTTTTGGAAAATTTCCTGCACTGTTTCAATCTTCCTATGTTTTGTTGAAGTATTCTTTTCCCAATTTTCTCGCGCCTTCTATCGGCGATACAGGTCCTGTTTCGCAAAGTCCGGAATGCCTTGAGATAGGCCTGCTGATGGCAAAAAAATATAACAGCCCCGAACTGGCGCAGTTAATGTCAGCCATGGATGTACTGATTCAAAAGAAAGGTTATAAGAGAGAATCAGCGGAGTGGCTTGGACTTCTTTCTTACCTGCCAGAAATTCCATCGTCGAAAAATATAAAATATACCTGGCCGAGAAGCGGAGAGCTTGATTTTGCAAAGTGTTATTTACAACGAAATGGATCCGATAAAGAACATGCATTAATGTACCTGGTGCAAGGCGCAAGTTATAATCACAATCATGCAAATGGAATGTCACTTGAATTATATGGGACGGGAAGAGTGATGGGAATCGACCCTGGTAAGGGTATTACTTACGAAGCACCGATGCACGTAAATTATTATGCTCAATGGGCCGCGCATAATACAGTTGTATCCGGTGCAAAGTCCGGCGCCGTGCCCCATTTTAAAGGAGGTGGCGGAACCAAACGTATCGGGCAGATTGGGCTGACAGCAATGGAACCAAAAGCAGGTAAAACAGCCGTATCTCCTTTCTGTTCATTTACTGATACCCGTTACACGGATATCTCAACCGATACCCGGCAGCAACGAACCTTAGCCATCATTCGTAACTCAGACAGTTCCGGCTACTATATCGACATCTATCGTTCCGGCAATCCGAAAAGTAATGAATACGTTTATCACAATATTGGTAACAGCGTTCAATTTTTTGATGAAAAAAGGCAACCCATAAAAGAAACGCCTGCGGTATTTCCTCTCAGTAAAGATCCTTATGATCCGCCCGGCTTCAGTCTTATTGAGGAGTATAAATCAATTGGCGAAAGACAAGACGGAGTTGTGGCATTATTTGGACTTCATGAAAATGGTGATGATAAATACATGCAGGTATTTTTTGCCGGGGAAAAAAGCAGGGAGTATTATTCCGGCAAAGCTCCTAAGTCCGGCACAGCCGATTTACCATATCGCAATATGCCCACACCGACGATTATCTGCAGGCAGGAAGGCGAGGCGTGGAAACGTCCGTTCATTGCTTTGTATGAACCTTTCAATGGCCAAAATAATTTCAGTGTACAAAGAATTGAAAACCTTGACCGATCAAATCCCGGGGAGTTTACTGCCTTGAAGGTTTTTCACAAAGATGGCAACGAGCAAATCGTAATACAATCCGTCAACCCGAATCAGTTGTACAAAAAATCAGACTGGCAGTTTCAAGGAAGCCTCGGGGTAATTCAATTACAAAAAAACAATCTCGCGTATTTATATCTCGGAAGCGGGAGGTTTATTTCCTACCAGCAATACTCCATGGAGTCAACACAACCCGACGGTGCAGCACATTTGATGATCAACAGAAATAAGTTACATGTAACTTGTAACCAGGAAACGCTTATCAGTATAAATACTTCGAATGCGAGCAGCGCAACCTTAACAATGAATGGCAAAAGCGAGAAATTGCCTGTAACAAAAACAGGCTCGGGAATAAAGTTTACTGTTCCGGCCACTTTAAGTGGTGAAGTAGAAATAAAATAACCTAACATATTTGATATGAAGAAAGCCGCAGTTTTATCATTGATCTTTTTGATGTCCCTGTATGCAGGAGCCCAGAACCAAAACCTGTTAAGTGGTAAATACCCGAAAGACCAGTTGAAAACGGTTTTGATACCCATTGCGCAATGGACACCCTTTCCTAAAACAAGCGATCGCGCCGGCTGGGCAAAAGCGGACGAAGCCATGATGAAAGCCAATCTGAAAATGGCTGAATCTTATATGAGTTTTACCTGGCCTTCCATTCCTGCCACAAAATCATTGTTGATTGAGCGAACAGGAGATCGCAACGAGTACCAGAGTGCAAGCTTTGAAAAAAGAAACGTGCTGGGAACTCTCCTACTGGCAGAGGTTTATGAAAATAAGGGTCGGTTTGTTGATCCAATTATAAATGGCGTCTGGTCTATTTGTGAAGAATCGTGGTGGGGAGTGCCAGCGCATCTTCCGCAGACGAAAGAATATTCAGGTTTGATGGATGTTTCCAAACCCTTTGTTGATCTATTCGCAGCGGAAACGGCAACGATTCTTTCATGGGTCGACTATTTTATCGGTGCCAGATTGGATTCGGTATCGCCTCAACTTCGCAAACGCATCTACTATGAAACAAATAACCGCATCTTTCAACCGCTGATGACGAGGCCACATGGGTGGATGACAAAGAATGCAAATGGTCGACCACCTAATAACTGGAATCCCTGGATCTGTTCAAATTGGTTAAATACTGCGTTGTTACTCGAAAAAGATGAAGAAAAAAGAACGGCTATGGTTGCTAAAATCTTGTGGGTATTGGATGAATTTCTGAATCCTTATCCACAGGACGGTGGATGTGATGAAGGACCGGGATACTGGGGCGCAGCAGCGGCCTCCTTATATGATAATATTTCAATGCTAAACCTTGCATCGAAAAATGCATTCAAGTATGTGTACGAGGATGAAAAGTTCAAGAATATGGGACGTTTTATCTACCGTGCTCAAATTGGAAAGGAATACTTTCTAAACTTCGCTGACGCAGACCCACAGCCGACAATGTCAGCGAACATGATATACCGTTATGGGAAAGACATTAGTGACCCGGACATGATGAAATTTGGCGCCTTCTATCGGCAGCCCGAACAAGGAAGACTGGGAAGAGCCCATTATTTCCGGAATCTTTTTGCGTTGTTCATGCAGGAAGAGTACGGAAGTGCTGCACAAGCACTCCCATTACCGGCCACAGTGTGGTTGCCTGACATCCAGGTGATGATAGCCAGAGATAAAGAGGGCAGCACTGACGGGTTGTTTGTAGCAGCAAAGGGCGGACATAATGATGAAAGCCATAATCACAATGATATTGGAAACTATGTAGTGTACTATAACGGCCAGCCGGTATTGATCGATGTTGGAAGAGGCACATACACACGCAAAACATTTAGCAGCCGACGTTATGATATTTGGTACAATTGTTCCAATTATCACAATATACCAACGATCAATGGTCAGACGCAACCTCCTGGTTCCAGCTTCAAAGCAACAAATGTTGCCTGCAAGCAAGACAAAAAATTCGCGGAGTTATCGTTGGATATTTCGAAATCATATCCTGAAAAGGCCGGGGTTGATAGTTGGCATCGCACGATTCGTTTGAATAGGGGAAAGAATGTGGAAGTAAGAGATAACATGTCTTTGAAGAATGCGGAAAGCATCACAGAACATCTAATGACTTGTTATCCTGCGGAGATATCAAAGCCCGGTGAGCTTGTTATCCATTACAAACCCAAAAATGGTGAGGGCAAGGATTTTATTGTGAAATACAATGCAGCAAAAATGCAGGCGAAAGTTGAAAAAATACCATTGACTGCGATGGAAGATAAAGGAATCATGGAGAAGTGGGGCGATAACATTTACCGGATCAACTTTGTGGTTACCGCGCCCAGGACAAATGATAAGATTGATTTTGTGATTGCTGCTAAGTAAAACCGCTGATTAAATGAGATGACTGCAACGGAACTTTGTGCCTTTGTGTCTTTGTGGCTATCTTAACAGCCAGGTGAAGAGGGCCACAAAGACACGAAGACACAATGGCAGTTTAGTAATCCAGAATCAATATCCCCCATGAAT